>NZ_SPHM01000027.1:0-50344 GCF_005844125.1 Pseudoflavonifractor sp. BSD2780061688st1 E11 | reverse complement strand
TTGAATCAATCTTCCAAAAACATTGATAAATACGATGTTTTTGGAAGATTTACTTTTTATAAAGTGGCAAAGTCGGGAGAGATGGATCAGATGGTAAATGCAAGCGGGAATACGTTTGTGGGATATACACAATAGCACAAACCATGCTATAATGATACAAAGTCGAAAAGAGACTGGAGGATAATAAAGATGGAATTAGTAACAGTAAAAGAATTATACAGGAAAACAGATTCGTACCTGGACAAGGAGGTATCCATCGGAGGATGGGTAAGAAGCATCCGGGATTCCAAGGCGTTTGGTTTTATTGTAGTAAATGACGGCTCTTTCTTTGAGCCGATTCAGGTGGTATACCACGATACGATGGAGAACTTCAAAGAGATCTCCAGATTAAACGTAGGGGCAGCCATTGTAGTAAAGGGAACTCTCGTTGCGACGCCGCAGGCAAAGCAGCCGTTTGAGATTCAGGCAGAAGAGATTACGGTAGAAGGAGCTTCCGCTCCGGACTACCCGCTTCAGAAGAAGCGCCACACACTGGAATTTTTAAGAACAATGACACATCTGCGCCCAAGAACAAATACGTTCCAGGCAGTGTTCCGCGTACGTTCTCTTGCAGCCTACGCGATTCACCAGTTCTTCCAGGAGAGAGGATTCGTGTATGTGCACACTCCGCTGATCACCGGAAGCGACTGTGAGGGTGCAGGAGAGATGTTCCAGGTAACGACAATGGATCTTCAGAATCCGCCGAAACTGGAAGATGGAAGCATCGATTACAGCAAGGATTTCTTCAACAAACACACAAGCCTGACGGTAAGCGGACAGCTCAACGCAGAGACATTTGCACAGTCCTTCCGTGATGTCTATACATTCGGACCGACATTCCGTGCGGAGAATTCCAACACGACCCGCCATGCGGCAGAGTTCTGGATGATCGAGCCGGAGATCGCATTTGCGAATCTGGAAGACGATATGGATCTTGCAGAAGCAATGTTAAAATATGTGATCCGCTACGTGATGGAAAACGCACCGGAAGAGATGAAGTTTTTCAACTCCTTTATTGACAAAGGACTTCTGGACCGTCTGACAAATGTGGTCGAATCCGAATTCGCAAGAGTGACATATACAGAAGCGATTGAGATTCTGGAGAAAAACAACGACAACTTCGAGTATAAGGTATCATGGGGATGTGATCTTCAGACCGAGCATGAGAGATACCTGACCGAAGAAATTTATAAGAAACCGGTATTTGTAACCGACTATCCGAAGGAAATCAAAGCATTCTATATGAAGCAGAACGACGATGGAAAGACCGTTGCCGCCATGGACTGCCTTGTGCCGGGAATCGGTGAAATCATCGGAGGAAGCCAGAGGGAGGACGACTACGGGAAACTCCGCAGCAGAATGGAGGAACTCGGCATGGATCTGGATGAATACGGATTCTATCTGGATCTGAGAAAATACGGATCCACCCGTCACGCAGGCTACGGACTCGGATTTGAACGGTGCATCATGTACCTGACCGGAATGTCCAATATCCGTGACGTACTGCCGTTCCCAAGAACGGTCAACAACTGTGAACTGTAGATAAAATTCAGAAAAGGGGAGAAATCATGAATCATATTCTGGTTGTGGATGATGAGAGGGAGATAGCGGATGTTATTGAGCTGTATTTGAAAAATGACCAGTATGAGGTGTTGAAATTCTATACGGGCGAGGAGGCCCTTGCCTGTATAGAAACCACGAAGATTGATCTGGCGCTTCTGGACGTCATGCTGCCGGATATCGATGGATTTACGATTCTGAAAAAGATCAGGGAGAAGTACAATTTCCCGGTGATCATGCTGACGGCAAAGACCGAGTATATCGACAAGATTACCGGACTGACACTCGGAGCGGACGATTACATCGCAAAGCCGTTTAACCCGCTGGAGCTGGTTGCCAGAGTAAAGGCACAGATCCGCCGCTACACGAAGTACAATGACGGCGGCAGGGCGGAGAGCGATGTCATTGATTTTGGCGGTCTGTTTCTGGACCGCAATTCCCACGAGTGTGTCTTCAATGAAAAAAATCTGACACTGACTCCGATCGAGTTTGACATTCTGTGGCTGCTCTGTGAGAACAGAGGAAAGGTCATCAGTTCGGAAGAGCTCTTTGAAAACGTGTGGCACGAGAAGTACTATAAGAACAGCAACAATACCGTCATGGTACATATCAGACATCTTCGGGAGAAGATGAGCGGTCCTATGGGAAAATCAGATTTCATCAAGACGGTCTGGGGAGTGGGATACAAGGTTGAAGAGTAGATTGAAAAAATTTAAGAAAAGTAAATACAGGAAACTGAAGATCAGCCTGCTTCTGCAGACAGTATTGATCACCGCGCTTACAGTTCTGGTCGGTGGATTTCTGCTGGAATACATCATCGATGGGGTCTACAACGATGACGTATCCGAGATTTTCATTGGCTTCCTGAAATTCTTTCATGTAGAAGAGCAGCATGCCATCGCATTGTACTGGCAGATTCTTGGAAACAATAAGACGTTCTTCATGATGATCGGGTTTTTGGCACTGTTTGCGCTTTTTTTCTATATTGCGCTGTCAAAAATGATTACGTATCTGGAAGACGTTGAAAAAGAGATCGGGAAACTCGTCTCCCGTTCCCAGGAGCCGATCCATCTGATTCCGGAACTGGAGCCGATCGAGACAAAGCTGAACAATATCAAGTATACGCTGGAGCGGCAGGAGCGTGAGGTGCAGGAAAGTGAACAGAGAAAGAATGATCTGGTCGTCTTTCTGGCGCATGACCTCAAAACGCCGCTGACATCCATTGTGGCGTATTTGAGTATGCTGGAATCCCATCCGGATCTTCCGGAGGAGGAGAGGATCAAGTACACGGGGATTTCCCTTGAGAAGGCAATCCGACTCGGGAAACTGATCGAAGAGTTTTTTGAGATCACGAAATTTAATGCACAGGACATTGTTCTGGAAAAGACAGAACTGAATTTAAGCAGAATGCTGGAGCAGATTGCAGATGAGATGTACGCGGTCCTTCAGGGCAAGAACTTAAAATGTGAGGTGGAGGCGGATGACGATATCGTTGTCCGGGCCGACCCGGACAAGCTTGCCAGAGTATTTGACAATCTCATGCGGAATGCCATTGCCTACTGCAGGAAGGATTCGACGATCCGGATCCATGTTTCACAGGATGAGAGTAACGCGCTGATTGTCTTTGTCAACGAAGGACCGAAAATTTCCAATGACAAGCTGCAGCATATTTTTGAGAAATTCTTCCGGGCGGACGATTCCAGGTCCAGTGAAACCGGAGGAGCGGGGCTCGGTCTTGCCATCGCAAAAGAGATCGTGGAACTTCACGGCGGCAGAATCTCTGCCCAGAGCGATGATCATGAGACCCGGTTTATCGTAGTCCTTCCAAAGAAAGAGAAAGGGGAACTTCAGGATGAAATTCATACATACATCGGACCTGCATCTCGGAGTGAGGCCTGATGCGGGACCGGAATATACGAAGAGACGCCCGGAAGAGATCTGGGAGACCTTCAAAAGCATTCTTGACCGGTGTGAGGACGAGCAGATTGACCTGCTTCTGATTTCGGGGGATGTGTTCCACAGACAGCCGCTTTTACGGGAACTGAAAGAGCTCAACGCCATGTTTGCGGGACTGTCTCATACAAAAGTCGTATTTACGGCCGGAAATCATGATTACTTAAAACCTAATTCCATGTACCGGAATTTCAAGTGGGCGGGCAATGTCGTCCCGCTTCTGGAAGGACGCCTTCTGAAAGTCGAGTTCCCGGAATTTCGGACCGCAGTATCCGGATTCAGTTACCTGGACAGAGAATTGCAGGGCGGAATCAGGGTAGAGTGGAAGTGTGTCCGGAGCATGGAAAACGAGATTCTTCTCCTTCACGGAGGAGACGAGAAACATCTTTCGTTTAAGAGGGCAGAGGTGGATCTGCTCGGTTATGATTATACGGCTCTTGGCCACATTCACAAACCGGATCCGGAAATAACGGGAAAATGCCGGTACAGCGGTTCTCCGGAGCCGACAGACCCGAATGACACCGGAAAACACGGGTATGTGATAGGAACCGCAGAGAATGGCGTAGTCGAGACGGAGTTTGTTCCTGCGGCAAAGCGGGAGTACATCCATCTGGATATTCCGGTGGACGAGGACATGACAGGCCGTCTCCTTCTGGATACCCTCCGGGAGAAGATCGAGGAAAACGGCGTGGAAAATATGTACCGCTTTACACTGAAAGGACTCCGGGACCCGGATATCCGTTTTGATACCGTAAATATGGATGCGGGCGGAGGTGTCGTTGACATCCGGGATATGACAACCCCGGCTTATGACTATGAAAAGCTGTGCGCTTCCAACGGCCAGAACCTCCTTGGAAGATTTATCCAGAGTTTTCTTGAACAGGAAGAGGAAAGCCGCGGCGAAGTAGAGCAGATGGCGCTGTACGAGGGTGTACAGGCGATTCTGGAGACGAGAAAAGAGTAACCGATACACAAAAGAGAGAAAAAGGGGATACAAGAAGAGATGAAGTTAGAGCGACTGGAACTTTGGAGTTTCGGAAAATTCCATAACAGAACGATTGAACTTTCCGACGGGATCAATCTGTTCAGCGCAGAAAATGAGGCGGGGAAATCGACGGTCTATGCGTTTATTAAAAGTATGCTCTTTGATGTGGAAAGAGGACGCGGAAGAGGCGCGGCAAAGGATGAGTTCCACCAGTATGAGCCGTGGAGGAATCCGACTCAGTACTGCGGAATGGTCCGGTTTGAGAGCGGAGGACGGCATTTCCAGCTGGAAAGGGATTTTGCCAGAAAGGGAAAGAAGACAAGGCTTTTCTGTCTGGATGATGGAGAGGAACTTTCCGAAGAGAGCGGGGATCTTCAGGCGCTGCTGCTGGATCTGGATGTTGCCGGGTTTGAAAATACAGTGGCAGTCGGACAGCTGAAGGTCAGGCCTGGAGAAGAGCTTTCCTCTGCTCTGAAAAATTATGCGGCCAACTATTATGCATCGGGTGCGGGAAATATGGACCTGGAGGCGGCCCTTGCAGGACTTCAGAAGCGAAAAAAGGAGATAAGCATTCTTCTGCGCGAGGAAGCCCGGAAACGGCTTCAGAAACGGGAAGAGGCGGAACGTGCGGCCGAATATATCGCAAAAGATCTGGACCGTATTCAACGGGAAGCGGCAGCAGGCGAAGAAGAGATCCGGAGAGGGAAGCGGCTCCTGGATACGTATGAGCAGGCGCGGGGTGAACAGAAAAAGAAGAAGTTCCCGCTGAAAGGAGCGGCGGTCTGGTTTGCAGTGCTGATTCTCCTGATGATACTTCTTCCATCCTCCATCCGTTATTTTACAGCTGTGATCTGGGCAGCGGCAGGGCTTCTGGCCGAACTTTGGGTAATGCGGCCGGAGCCGGAGAGAGAGCAGACAGAGGAAGAACAGGCTGTCAGAAGAAGAATTGACAAGCTGAAATGGAACAGGGAGAAGCTGAGATCGGACCGAAGAGACAGACAGGTGGAATATGAGAACCTGCAGGAAATGATTTCCGAGGCATGTACTGTTTCCGAAGAGGAGAAGAACCTGGAACAGAAAAAAGCGGCACTGGAACTCGCGGCCGAAAGAATGCAGGAGGTATCCGGAGATGTAAGAAAAGAAACAGGAAACCGCCTTGCAAAGCGGGCAGCTGAAATTCTGGGAGAGCTTACGGACGGACGCTATACCAGGATCTTTATCGAAGAAGGGCTGGAAATCAGCATTTTTGACGGCATCCGTAAGATTCCGATTCACATGATGAGCCGGGGAACGATTGAGCAGATCTACTTTGCGGTAAGGATGGCGGCATCTGAAATTCTTTACGAAGAACCACTCCCGATCATTCTCGACGACACCTTTGCGTATTACGATGATAAACGAATGGAAGCGGCACTCCGGTGGCTGGCCGGACAGAAAAAACAAGTGCTCCTCTTCACCTGTCAGAACAGGGAAAAAGAAGCACTTGATCATATGCATCTTGCATACCGTGACGGATGGGATTAAATCTCCTCTCCGTTGCGGTATTTGTTTACTACATGCTGGATACGCTCGCTCGGACTTAAGATACTGCTGATAGAATCGTCATGATTCAGTGTATCGATCAGAAGAGCGATGTACTTGCTCATGTCGCAGTTGATATAGTACGGACGGCTTAAAAGCTCCGGCGTCTGATAAATCAGGTTAGTTGTGAGGATATTGTTGATGATGCCTTCCTCGTATGCCTTGTCGAATTTCTCAAGACCATTTGTGAACAGACCGAATGTTGCAGCGGCAAAGATCCGGTTTGCCTTTCTTTCTTTCAGCTGTTTTGCGACATCGATCATACTGTCTCCGGAGGAGATCATATCGTCAAGAATGATCACATCCTTGCCCTCTACGGAATCACCGAGGAACTCGTGGGCAACGATCGGATTGCGGCCGTCAACGATTCTTGTGTAATCACGGCGTTTATAGAACATACCCATATTCAGGCCAAGGACATTGGCAAGATAGATTGCACGTCCGGTCGCACCTTCGTCCGGGCTGATTGCCATCATGTGATCACTGTCGATCTTCAAATCTTTTACAGTTCTTAAAAGTCCCTTTACAAACTGATAAGTCGGACGGACAGTTTCAAATCCGCTCAGCGGAATCGCGTTCTGTACTCGTGGATCGTGGGCGTCAAAGGTAATGATATTGTCCACACCCATTTTTACAAGCTCCTGAAGAGCCAGGGCACAGTCCAGAGACTCACGGCTGCTGCGCTTGTGCTGGCGGCTCTCGTAGAGGAACGGCATGATGACATTGACACGGCGCGCCTTCCCTCCGATCGCGGCGATGATACGCTTCAGATTCTGAAAGTGGTCGTCCGGGGACATGTGGTTGATCTGACCGTTCAGGGAATAGGTCAGGCTGTAGTTGCAGACATCCACCATCAGATAGATATCCTTTCCACGGATGGATTCGCTGAGTACGCCTTTTGCTTCTCCTGAGCCGAAACGCGGTGTAGCGGCGTGGATCAGATAATTGTCTTTTTCATATCCGGTAAAAACAACGTCGTCTTTGAAGACATGTCCATCTTCTTTTCGCCATTTGACAATATAGTCATTGACTTTCTGGCCCATCTCCTCACAGCCCGTCAGGGCGATAATGCCAAGGGCTCCTACAGGGATATTTTCCAGATTTCGTTCTGTACGGTGCAGCATTGCTTTGCCTCCTATTTCATTAGTTTCTTTTTGATTCTGATATCGTCACCCGCAAGTTTGAGCAGGCGGTAGTTACTGCTGATGCGGGAAAACGTTCTTTCGCTATATATTGATTTTATCTCATTTAATGACAAATTGGTAGAGATAATAGTAGATTTCTTCTGCAAAATCCGGTCATTCAGGCAGATAAACAGCTGGGAGACCGTAAAGGAATTGGTAAGCTCCGTCCCAAGGTCATCGATAATCAGAAGCTCGCACTCGTCCAGCAGGGCGCCGGCCTGGCGCTTCTCCGGGTCTGTGTCAAACTCTCTGCTTCCCAGAATATCAAAGAGCTGCGAGGACGTCACGTAAATCACCGAGTGAATATGATCCATCAGCTCTCTGGCAATACAGTGGGTCAGAAAGGTCTTTCCGACTCCGGTATTTCCATAGATCAGAAGATTCTGGAACTTGCTTCCAAAGCTGTCCACAAAGGATCGGCACACATGAAGCGCCTCTTTTGCCATATCCAGCGAACTTTTGCCGCTCACCGGATCAATAAAATCCGAAGAATAGTAATCCATCCGGAAAGAAGAAAAATTTTCACTCTCTAAAATATCCTGCAGGTTGGACTGGGTGTAGAGCAGGTCAATCTCCGCCTTCTGGAAACAACGGCATTTCCGGCCGTCAAGATATCCTGTGTCCTGACAGTCCGGACATTCATAGGAAGGTTCCAGATAGTCCGAAGGGTAACCGGAACCGGCAAGCAGTGCCTGCTTTTCATCCCTCAGGGCATGAAGCCTTTCCCGGAATCGGGCAGGCGCATCGGCATTGCCATCGATCAGCGCTTTGGCTCCTGCAACACCAAGGTGTGAGATCTCCTCATCAATCTCACGGATCCGGGGAATCTTTTCATATATTTCACTGTAATGGCGGGTCAGCCTGTCGTGCGTCCGAAGATGCTTCTGCTCGTAGATCCGCATGATGGCGTCATACTGTGAATTCGTCAGTGCCATGAAACTTCTCCTTTACTCAGCTCTGTAAAAGCTGTCTCTCCAGGTCGTCCATATTGTAGTCGCGCTCCTCGAAATTGCTGAACTTTGTCTTTTTCCCGGAAGCCGGAGCCGGCTGGGAAGCAGACTTCTCGGAACGCTTCTTGATGTAGGCGGCATCGATAGCCGCAATATCCGCAAGGTGATGCACACCTTTCTGGTGCCAGTTCGTCAGGATCTTGTCCGCGTATTCAAAACTTGGCTGATGGATGGCGGAAATGGTCCGGCTGCATGCCTCCACAATAATATCAATGGTAAAGCCGTACTGCCCGGTCCACTTCTTCACAAGCTCTGTCTCAACCGGAGCGGCCATGCGCCCGGTGATGCCGAATGCTTTCAGAACCGCTGTGCAGTCCTTATTGTAAAAGGAAGCGGATCTTCTTGCCTCTGATACGGTCCGGATACCGGCATCCGCCCAGGCAAGAGCTACGGACTTGATGTAGTGCATGCTCCGGTGTCCGTTCTCTACGCAGTACTCGATCAGATACTCGGTCAGCTCCACGGAGAACTGTAAGGTGTCATAGAAATAAGTAAGTGTCTCCACATCGGAAGGAGACAGGGTACGTCCGATGTACTGTTCGGCGATGAACAGAAGCTGCTTGAACTCCCGGCGGCTCTTGTATTCGCTGATATCACCGATCGGAGGATTCGCAGGGGCGGAATCCACAGGACTGTCCACGGCAGGAACAGGCGTATCCTCCGGAACAGAGGCCGGAGCGGCAACCTGGCTGTCCGGCACAGGTATGTCCACAGATGCAGAAGGAGCGTCCGCCTTTTTCGCGGCATCCGATTTCTGCGGTGCGTCCATCTGAAGTCCGCACATCTCGCCGTCCGGGCCGTACTCGATCGTAAGAAGCCCTTTCTTCGCCCAGTATTTCAAAGCGCGGATAATATCTCCCTCTGTGTTATCCAGAATCTCCGCAAATTCGGAAACCGAAAAAGGAGAACTGCTCTCCATACGGCGCAGCAAAAGGAGGTATACTTTGACGTATTCCCCGTTCGCCTTTGCCATGTAGGAGTCGATAAATGCATTATCAACACACGTAAAATGTTGTCCCGTACAATCTGTGATTTTTAACATACCCATTCCTCGAAACCTCTGTCTTTCTTTCTAAAGTAAAGGTATTATAGCACTTTAAGACCGGGAGAAAAAGCATTATTTTTCCCACACTTTGTGGATAAAACAGTGTGGATTCTGTGGAAAACTACCGTTTGAGAAGACTCTCCCCAATATTTACAACATCTCCGGCCCCCATAGTTATCAACAGGTCGTCTTTTTTACAATTTTCTAAAATAAATGTTTCGATCTCGTCAAAGCCTGGAAAATAGTGCACATCGCACCCTTTTGCCCTCAATTCGTCCGCCAGAAGTCCGGAAGACATACCGAGGGTATCGGTCTCGCGGGCCGCGTAGATATCTGCAAGAATGATATGATCCGCAAGGGAAAGTGCATCCGCGAACTCATGGAAAAAGGCTTTTGTCCGGCTGTAGGTGTGAGGCTGGAAGACGCACCATGTCTCCTTGTGCGGGTAAGACTTTGCCGCCTCCAGAGTAGCCCGGATCTCGGTCGGATGGTGCGCGTAATCGTCCACAATGTGGAAACCGTTCACGTCTCCTTTATACTGGAAACGACGGTCTGTCCCTTCAAAAGAGAGAAGTCCCTCCTGAATCTTCTCCATCGGGACATCCAGAAGAGATGCAGCAGCAATGGCCGCGAGGGCATTGGATACGTTGTGAAGTCCGTTTACGGAAAGATGAATCCGACCGGCCTCCTGTCCTTTTACAAGGAGAAGGAAAGAAACATTGCCTTTCTCATTGTGGGTAATCTCTTTTGCGCTGAAATCCGCATTTTCCCTGTGCACATCGTAGATGATGACATTACAGTCAAGTCCCTCCAGGATCTCTTCCAGATGGCTGATCTCTCCATTGATAATCAGAGTGCCGTCATCAGGAAGAAGCTTCGCAAAGGTATGGAAAGAATTGCGAATGTCGTCAATATCTTTAAAGAAGTCCATATGGTCTTCCTCGATATTCAGGATGATACTGATCTTCGGGAAGAAGTGATGGTAGCTGTTTGTATATTCACAGGCTTCTGTGACAAAGACCTCGGAGCCGCCGACACGGATATTGCCGTGGATGGCCTTTAAAATACCGCCTACGGAGATCGTAGGATCTTTCTCTCCGGCGAGAAGAATATGGGAAAGCATGGAAGTCGTCGTCGTCTTCCCGTGGGTTCCGGCTACTGCGACCGGAATTTTGTAGTTAGTCATCAGCTGGCCAAGCAGCTCGGCCCGGCTGAGCATCGGAAGGCCGCGTCTTACCGCCTCCTGATATTCCTCATTATCTTCGTGGATGGCCGCCGTGTACACGACGACCTGTACAGTATCTTCTATATTGGAAGCCTTCTGACCGATGAAAACTTTCGCGCCCATCGAAACCAGATGATCTGTGAGAGAAGACTCCTTATTATCAGAACCGCTGACGGTAAAATGTTCGTCCAGTAAGATTTCGGCAAGCCCGCTCATGCTGATACCGCCTATGCCGATAAAATGAATATGAACAGGTTCGTTAAAGTTAATTTTGTACATATTTTACACTTCCGTTTCTGGCTTATTTTACATACCGGCGGGGAAAAAATCCCTGCCGGTCTGCTGTTCCCGTTCATTGTAGCATAACAAAATGAAAGATACAACGCTTCAAGGCCAGAACATTTTACCCTGAAAAATGTGAAAAAGCAGTTCTGAAAGAAAGCCTGTCCGCATAGTAATATATAGAGCAGGAGAGAAAAAAATACACAAAATTGCCTTAAAAACAACACAGTGTCTATAAAAAGCGGTTAAGATTATGTAAAATGCATAAAAAATAGAAGAAAAACGGCAAAAATATATAAAATTTACTCGATATTTATAAAAAGTGTGTTATAATAATGACATTAAATTACTGACAAGGGGTGAGGACATGATAAAAAAAGAGATGATAGCAATGCTGCTGGCCGGTGGACAGGGAAGCAGGCTTGGTGTTTTGACTGCCAAAGTGGCGAAGCCTGCAGTAGCGTTCGGCGGCAAGTACAGGATTATCGATTTTCCGCTCAGTAACTGCATTAATTCGGGGATCGATACAGTCGGAGTCCTGACACAGTATCAGCCGCTTCGTCTGAATTCTCATATTGGAATCGGAATCCCATGGGATCTGGACCGCAATGTGGGCGGTGTCACGATTCTGCCGCCATATGAGAAAAGCACGAACAGCGAGTGGTATACTGGAACGGCAAATGCGATCTATCAGAACCTGGATTATATGGAGTCGTTTAATCCGGACTATGTGCTTATTTTATCCGGTGATCATATTTACAAAATGGATTATGAAGTAATGCTGGATTATCATAAAGAGCACAATGCGGATGTCACCATCGCTGCCATGCCGGTGCCGCTTGAGGAGGCAAGCCGGTTTGGAATTGTAGTTGCGGATGAGGAAGGACGCATCAATGATTTCCAGGAAAAACCAAAGGAGCCGAGGAGCAATCTGGCGTCCATGGGAATTTATATTTTCAGCTGGCCGGTGCTCAAAGATGCACTTGTAAAAATGTCAGACGAGCCGTCCTGTGACTTTGGAAAGCACGTGATTCCGTACTGCCATGAAAATGGCAAGCGTCTTTTCGCGTATGAGTACAATGGTTACTGGAAAGATGTAGGAACACTTGGATCCTACTGGGAAGCCAACATGGAACTGATAGATCTGATCCCGGAATTCAACCTTTACGAAGAATTCTGGAAGATTTACACAAACAGTTCGATCCTGCCGCCGCAGTATATTTCCGATCAGGCGGTTGTGGAACGCAGCATTATCAGCAATGGTTCCGAGATTTACGGAGAAGTCCGTAATTCCGTGATCGGTGCCGGGGTTGTGATCGGAAAAGGAACGGTTGTCAGAGATTCTATTATTATGAAAGACACCGTGATCGGTGAAAACGGCGTGATTGACAAGTCGATCATTGCGGAGAATGTCCGGATTGGAGATCATGTGACGCTGGGCATCGGAAGTGATGTGCCGAATAAGGAAAAGCCGGCGATCTACTCCTTCGGGCTTGTGACGATCGGAGAGAATTCCGTGATCCCGTCCAATGTTCAGATTGGCAAGAATACTGCCATCAGCGGCGTGACAGAGGCAGAGGACTATCCGAACGGAGTGCTGGAAAGCGGAGAGACATTGATAAAGGCAGGTGAACGCGTATGAGAGCAGTAGGGATCATTCTGGCAGGCGGCAATAATCATAAAATGCGTGAACTGACATATAAACGGGCTGTGGCAGCCATGCCGGTGGCAGGAAGCTACCGGTGCATTGACTTCGCACTCAGCAATATGACCAATTCCCATATTCAGAAAGTTGCAGTATTGACACAGTACAATGCGAGATCTTTAAATGAGCACCTGAGTTCATCCAAATGGTGGGATTTCGGTAGAAAACAGGGAGGACTTTTTGTTTTTACTCCGACGATTACACTGGAAAACGGCAGCTGGTACCGGGGAACCGCAGACGCGATTTATCAGAATCTCGACTTCCTGAAAAAATGCCATGAGCCGTACGTTATCATTACATCCGGTGATGCTGTGTACAAACTGGATTACAACGAAGTTCTGGAATATCATATTAAGAAAAAAGCAGATATTACAGTAGTATGCAAGGATCTCGCACCGGGCGAAGATGCGACGAGATTCGGAACAATCAAGATGGACGATTCCATGAGAATTCAGGAGTTCGAGGAAAAACCGATGGTGGCAAATTCCAATACCATTTCCACCGGAATCTATGTGATCCGCCGCAGACAGCTGATCGATCTGATTGAACATGCAGCACAGGAGGACCGTTACGATTTCGTCAACGATATCCTGATCCGTTATAAGAATCTTAAAAAGATTTACGGATATAAGATCTCCAGCTACTGGAGCAATATTTCCACAGCAGAAGCATACTATCAGACAAATATGGATTTCCTGAGGCCGGAAGTGCGGAATTACTTTTTCAAAGAGTATCCGCCGGTATACTCCAAAGTCAGTGATCTTCCGCCGGCAAAATACAATCCGGGATCCTACGTAAAGAACAGTCTTGTCTCCAGTGGATGTATTGTGAACGGAACCGTGGAAAATTCGATCCTGTTCAAGAAAGCATTCATCGGAAACAACTGTGTTGTAAGAAATTCAATTATCATGAATGATGTTTATCTTGGAGATAATACATACATTGAAAACTGTATCGTGGAAAGCCGCGATACAATCCGTGCCAACACAAGGCACGTCGGGGAAAACGGCATCAAAATTGTTGTCGAAAAGAATGAGAGATATGCGCTTTAGCGAGCATATATAGTACTTAAGAAAGGGGCAGGTAATATGCAGATTACAGATGTGCGCGTAAGAAAAGTAGCAAAAGAGGGGAAATTAAAGGCAGTTGTGTCAATAACGATGGATGAAGAGTTTGTCGTACACGACATCAAAGTTATCGAAGGGGAAAAAGGACTGTTCATCGCGATGCCTAGCAAAAAGGCTTTGGACGGAGAGTACAGAGATATCGCTCACCCAATCAATTCTGATACAAGAAACCGTATCCAGAGCATCATCCTCGAGAAATATGAGCAGGCTTTGACAGAAGAAGACGGAGAAGACCAGGAATAAAATGTTTTAGGGTTATGTAAAGGACAATTTAAAGGATAAGAAAGCCGGAAAAAGCAGATACCGAAAAGGGATGCTTTTTCCGGCTTTTTGTTGCGGGAAATCCTGTCTGAATTCCCAAGGCCGCCCCCGGAAAAGACTTAGAAAGACTAGTTCAAATCTTCCCCGGAAAAGAAAGGACGGATTTCAAAGTGAAGCGGCTTTTTGGTGGACGGATGCAGAAAATCAAGGCGGCAGGCGCAGAGATGGAGTCTGCGGGAAGGAATGCCGTCCGGATTGTATTTGCGGTCCCCCAGAATCGGACAGCCTGCATGGGCAAGCTGGACACGGATCTGGTGATGCCGTCCCGTGTGCAGATGAATGGACAGACGGGAAATGAGCCGCCCGTCCCGGGTATGCTGATCCAGCATCTGGTAGTCCAGGACGGCCTTTTTGGCATCGGGCGTATCCGGTGAACAGACGGAAGAAAGATTCGTGCGTCCATCCCGGACAAGCCAGTCGGTCAAAGTTCCGGAAGACTCAGTCGGAGCACCTTCCGTGACAGCCTCATAATATTTCCCGAAACCATCCCCGGTAAGCTGGGTGTTTAATGCGGCGGCCGCCTTTTTCGTCTTCCCAAATACGAGAATTCCTTCTACAGGCTGGTCAAGCCGATGGATGACAGCAAGATACGGTGCCCCCTTCAACGGAGTCCCGCTTTTCCTTGCCTCCCGCATGAGATGATTTTTCAGAAGGCTGACCATGTCCTGGGACGAAAAAGATGCAGTCTGGACAGCCGTCCCGGCAGGTTTATGACAGACGAGGATCTCGGAATCCTCGAATAAGATTTCTGGTTTCATAATGTGCTCCTTTCATTTCACACATCATATCATATCCCGGAATGGTTGGCAAAGGAAAATCCATGTGGCCGGACGGCACAAAAAAATGGGGGAAACAATGTTTCGGCCGGGCAAAGGGAATGGTATAATAGAAACGGAAGCAGGGAGACGATTCAATAAGGAGTGGAAGATGAGAAACAGAAAATGTATTCTTGCGGCTGTTCTGGCGCTCGGACTGACTTTCCAGGCTGTTCCGGTTTCAGCGGAAGAGACGGTAGAGACAATCGATGAAACGGTACAGGCGGCCGAAGAAACAACACAGTCGACCGAAGAGACGGCACAGCAGGAGGAAGACACTGCGCAGACAGAGGAAGAGACGACAGAGATTACGATTTATCATACGAATGATACCCATGGATATCTCCAGGGTGACGGGGAATCTGTAATCGGGCTGCCGCTTGTGGCCGGACTGAAAAATGCGGATGAGAATGCGATTCTGGTAGATGCCGGAGACGCTACGTAGGGACTGCCGCTTGCCTCGCTGACGCAGGGAAACGATGTGATCCAACTGATGAATCTGGCGGGCTATGATGTCATGGCGGCAGGAAACCATGAGTTTGATTTTGGAACAGACGCATTTCTTAAAAATGTGTCACTGGCAGAATTCCCGGTGCTGGCGGCGAATATTTACAAAGATAATCAGCTGCTGCTTGCAGGACAGCAGGACGATACAGACGGCTGTCATGTGATCATTGAAAGACAGGGAAAGAAGATCGGATTTTTCGGGCTGACGACAACAGAGACCGCTTCAGCGACAAATCCGGAAGGAATCCAGGGAGTGACTTTTGCTGACGAGATTGAAACAGCAAAAACAGAGATTGCGCATCTGGAAGAAGCAGGAGCGGATGTTGTGATTGCAGTCGCCCACATGGGAGATGAGACCGGTGGAGCGGACTGTACGTCGGAAGATCTGGCAAACGGGATGACAGGCGAGTATCAGGGGAAGATGGATGCGATCATTGACGGACACAGTCATACCGTGGAAAACGAGGAGGTCAACGACGTCCAGATTGTACAGACCGGAACCGGCCTTGGTGCAGTCGGAAAACTGACTGTATCGGTAAGTGAGAACAGTGATCCGGTCGTGACGGAGGAACTGCTTGGAATAGAAGACTTTGCGGAAGTAACGTCGGATGCAGAGGTAGCCGCAGAGCTTGAGAAAATTACCAGTGAGCAGAATGATTCGCTTCAGGAAGTGATCGGATCCACACCGACCACGCTCTGGGCAGGATGGATCGGAAATGTACCGCCGACAAGATTTGTAGAGACCAACTATGGAGATCTGGCGGCAGATGCCATCGCAGGTGCGGCAAAAGCTATGGTACAGCAGAATGGAACTGAAGAGGAAAAACAGATGCCGGTAGTCGGCGTGGAAAACGGCGGAGGAATCCGGGAGATGATTTCCAATGGAGATATCACAAAGGGAGACCTTGTGTCCACATTCCCGTTTTCCAACACGATCTATATGAAGAAAATCACTCCGAAGATTTTGTATGAGGTGATGGAACAGTCCGGCTCCAGTCTGGACGGGCAGGATCCGGAGACAGGTATGTTGCTTCAGCAGTCAGTGTCCGGAGGTTTTTTACAGATTTCCGGATTCCAGGTCGTATTTAATCCGGATGCGGAACCGGGCAGCAGAGTCGTGTCCATCACCCTTGACGGGCAGAGCACTCCGCTTGACCGGACAGATGATACGACCCAGATTATTATGGCGGGAAACAATTACATTATGAGCGGCGGCAACGATTATACCATACTTGCAGATCTTCCGAAATACGCGGAAGCAGGAGGAGAGCTGGAGACAATCGAGGCTTATGTTGAGAACAGTCTGAATAACGGAACGCTGTCCGGATATCAGGGAACAAAAGGAAGGATCGCTTATACAGGAAGCGTTTACCAGCCGAAAGATTATACCGCTTCCGTGAAAATCGTAAATGAAGATGGAAGCGTCTTCGCAAATCAGGAGATCAGTTACCGTGTAGACGGCGGCGAAGGCCAGATGGGCAGGACTGATGAAAACGGAATCCTTCATATCACCGTTACAGACGGCGGACATGGAATCCGTGTTTCCGATTCACAGGATGAGGTCTATGTGGACAACTATGCGGGACTTGGTATTGTAGAAGATACATTAAGAACAATGCCTCAGCTGACGGCACCGGAAGCAGGAAGTGAAATCCCGGTAAACAGCACAGAGGAACCGGAAGAACCGGAGGAGCCGGAAGATCCGTCCAAAGATGACGAAACCACAGACCCGGGAAAAGATACGGGAACAGGTTCCGGCGGAACGGAAAACGATAAGAAGGATCCGGGGGCTTCGGACGGAACGACAAACACAGACAATACAACAAAAACAGATAACGGTGCAGACGGACAGAAAAAAGCAGTAAAGACCGGTGATGAAGCTCCGGTTGAAGCTGCGGGAACTGCGGCGATCGTATCACTGGCTGTTATTGCAGCAGTGCTTGGCACAAAGGTAAGACGGAAATAGTAGGAGCTTCGGTTTCGTGCAGGAACTGTAAGCGAAGCGGATTCTATTTAGAAATGACGATGCCCCTCATCGGGAAGTGGATGAAATCATCCGGGAGCTTCCGATGAGGGGCATTGTTTATGATGTTTTTTCTTTTCCTGTATGGAAACTGTGTTGTACAATCCGCTCAGCGGTTTCGCTGATTGACAGATAGCTGGTATCCATGCAGTTTTCCAGTTTCGAAAAATGCGGTAATGATTTCAGACTGATTTCGAGCCACTGATCTGTCCGCCATTCACAGGTCTTATCCACTCTCCAGCGCTGAATGAGCTGTTCTTCACCGCACAGCAATGTGACGCTGACCAGTTCCAGTTGCAGGGCGCAAATACCGTCAATGATACGCCGATATACCCATTCATCATCTATCAGCCATACGAGTACAATCATCCGGCATACAGAACAGTTTTTATAATTTCCGATCATATGTAGAATATTGTCGACGGCCATTACTTTTGTCTCCTGATTGCCGACAAATGGATGCAGATCCAGACACCAGTCACCGTCGATAAAGGCGGTGCCGGGATGATGGTCTGCAATGTATTTTCCGACTGTGGTTTTCCCAACACCCATCGGGCCATTAATGATGATTACATTCATAATTTCTTTCCCTCATAATAAAAATTGTAAAGATGCGGAACTTTCTGCCAGACAGCATCAGACCGGACGGCGGATCAAAAGCCCTTTCATATTAGACGTCCGGTTATGCATCTTATATATCGTTTCTTTCTCTTCTTCAGTACATCCAATCAAGACTTTTATTTCAGAATCTTTTTTTACGATATCCACGGTACAGATGACAGCGTCAACTTTTTTTTCGCCGGTTCCAACCCAGACATCAATTCCGCCGCCGTCCATGGATGCAGTGCCTTTTAGATATCCATAGTCTGCTTCGTAAATCTGTTCCGGATACCGGGGATGCGCGCTTCCCTTAGGACGATCAATGACAATGTCGCTGCTATGAACCAGTTCATCTAAAAGATTCCAGAATTCAGGATCAAAGGTATTCATAAAGAGACCTCCTTTTTTACCATTCGGATAACTGGGGACAAACATCCAATATATCTTGTCCGGATAACGGAAGGTTGGTTTTGCCTTTCAGTCTTTCGATAATGTCAGGCATGGGAGAAGCGACGATTTTTCTTCGGGTTTTTATTTCTTTCCCACATTTCGGGCAGACGTGCTGCGTAGCAGGAAGACAACTTTGCCTGCCTGTTTCAAACAGATCAGTACCGCAATCAGGGCATTTGACAGAAGCAATTCGATCTTTTAAGTATGGAAGCGTCTTTAGCGCCATATAGAGCTGGACCATGTTTGCATCCAGACAAATCCCGTCAATTTCTACTTCGCTGTAGGTGGCATCAATAACCGGGCGGGAATTATCCTGAGTATATGCATGGACATGGATTCCCTCAGTTTCTGTTTCTGGGCCAGTACAGAAGAAAGCCGGATTGAAACCCCAGATTGAGATGCCCAAAGGGAAATCCTGCTGTTTTATGCTTAATTTGCGAGTAGCCTTTACGAAATTTGCAGGAAAATGAAATTCGCTAAATAAACCATTGGCTTTTATAATAGGATTTCCAATTTCTGCAGTTTTTTCATAAAAATTTCGTCCGCAGCCTGAACAAAGATGTTTTTTGTGGGGATTTGCGGCAAACCAGTCTTTATCAAGATGCGGAAATCCGCAGTGTGGACATTCCAGGTAAGCAGTTTTCTGATTTAAGATATTGGAGGCCAGGTATGAAACCGCAGCAGTATAATCAAAAGAAACTTGCTGGTCTCCATTTGTTATCTGGAGAAGATGGCAGAATTTGTCAGCCCCGTTACCCGTTTGAACACGAATTCCAAAGGCGGAATCCATCTTTGCAGTATCATATACGGCCGGAACATATGCCCATAAAGCGATGTTGCCGGATTCATCCTGGAGATTTACGGTCAAAGAATCCTGCGACGCGTCTGTAGCAGGATTGCTCTGGGCTAAACAAGTATGAAATTTTTTACCTTTTCCGTTACCGGCCGGAGCATGATGTGTCATACACCAGTAGCGGTCAGTACCGTTTCGGTTTTTCCCTGCATAAACAATGTTACATTTTTTCATTGCGGCTCCTTTTAATGTAGAACGCTCAAAATTTCTCCTTAAATATTCATATAGTGTATGATTAGCTTTTCGAAACTTTATCCAGCACCGTATATATGATGAGGTTTAAAATCAAGTAAAAGATAGATAAGACAGCAAGAATTTTGATGTCAATAGAGTGAGTCAGTATCAAAGTCATAGCAGCATACGAAATCAAAAATACGATAAAGCTGATGAGTGTCTGCTTTATTGGTTTCATTTGATCACTCCTTACGAAAATTTATCATAGATTACGAAACTACAGCCAGTTAGCGTCTATTTCATTTTTTAAGTTGCAAAACATTGCATAGAAAGATTCCTTTGCCTGAGACACAATTTCCAGAGCAATGTCTTCATTGTATGAATGTGCAACATTATTGTGTTCCTGTAAGGCGCGTAGCCATAATTCTTCGTCCTTGATCATACCAGCCTGATAAGCAGTTTTTAGAATAATTTTAGGTGATCCTGTTGCACTGGCTTCATAACCATGCATAGAAAGGATTTCTTTAATCATTTTCCATGACTGCTCGAAACAGATTTCATATAACCCGACCAAGCCAGTAAGAATAACCGTATCATCATTCATAAGGTTCAGTATATTTATATATCTGCTTCATGTTTGATAAAGCGGAACAAAAATTATCATATTTTTTCATAGAGTGTTTTCCCCTCCTTTTTTATAGACTCGCGTAATTCGGGCTGCATTGCCCGTTCCAGATCAACAATATCATATTTTAACAGCGTAGAAGTTTCTTCATCCAGATCCAAAGAAAAACGGGCTATATTTCCGCCGCTTACCGCAAGATCAATGTCACTGGTTGGGGAAAAATCTCCTCTTGCACGGGAGCCAAACAGAATAACTTGCCGAATGTTGTACTTCTGGGCCAATGCGGAGATTTCATTGAGGACTCTTTGATTGATTCCGGTGCTGGAGGGTGTGATTTTCATAGAAGTGTGTAGTTTTGTAATTTCACTCATTATACTGCACTCCTTTTTTTCCTAATCATAGCATAGAAGAAAAGAAAAAGAAATTGTAAAAACCATGACATTCCATGTACAAAAACGTTATGAGTTCCACCCGTACTCAACAGAAGGAAGATGCATCTTACATGCAAGCATGACTCTGCATCTTTCTTCTGCTGAGTACGGTGTGAACAGTAACACAAAAACGGGCAAAATAGTGGCAATCAATGCGTTTTACTTGACACTCTTGATTTTTTCGGGTAAAATTTGAATAATTTCATGGCGAAAGCCGAATAAATGAACGATGAAGGGGAATAGTAAGCCTAAGAGAAGTTTCAGAGAAGAGGCGGGTGGTGCGAGCCTTTGACGGATCACGGCTGAACCGGACCTGGAGTTCCTGTATGAAAAGTACAGCGTTTTATCAGCGTTAATGATCAATGAAGTGAGCCGCAGATTTTGTGGTTAATGAGGGTGGTACCGCCGGACATCCGGTCCCTGTTTGGGACGGATGCCCGGTGTTTTTGTTTATTTAACAGAAAACTTCGTTCTAAAAACAGGGGGCAGAAGTCCTTGGAAGCTGTGAAAAATATTGATTGAGAGGAGAATGCGACATGGCAAAGGACAACAAAAAATTTGTAAAGTCTATCACATCCAGAGATGAAGATTTCGCTCAGTGGTACACGGATGTGGTGAGAGAGGCAGAGCTTTGCGACTATTCCAGCGTGAAAGGATGCCTGAACTATCTGCCGAATGGATATGCAATCTGGGAAAATATCAAGGCAGATCTGGACAAGAGATTTAAAGATACAGGAGTAGAGAACGTATACCTTCCGATGCTGATTCCGGAGAATCTGCTTCAGAAAGAAGCGGATCACGTAGAAGGATTCGCTCCGGAAGCTGCATGGGTGACACATGGCGGAACAGAGAGATTACAGGAAAGATATGCGATCCGTCCGACATCAGAGACACTGTTCTGTGATCTGTGGAGCCGTATCGTGCAGTCTTACCGTGACCTTCCGAAAGTATGGAACCAGTGGAATTCCGTACTGAGATGGGAAAAGACGACACGTCCGTTCCTTCGTTCCAGAGAGTTCCTGTGGCAGGAAGGACATACCATCCACGCAACTTACGAGGAAGCAGAAGAGAGAACACTTATGATGTGGAAGGTCTACAAAGACTTCATCAGCGAGTCTCTTGCGATTCCATATGTAGCTGGAAGAAAGACAGAAAGTGAGAAGTTTGCAGGTGCAGAAGACACATACACAGTAGAAGCGCTGATGCATGATGGAAAGGCACTTCAGTCCGCGACAAGCCACTTCTTCGGAAATGGATTCCCGGATGCATACGACATCAAATATCTGGATAAGAACAATGAGCTCCACAGTGTTTATGAAACATCCTGGGGACTTTCTACAAGAATTATTGGTGCGATCATTATGGTACATGGCGATGACAGCGGCCTGGTGCTTCCGCCAAGAATCGCTCCGAAACAGGTACGCGTGATCCCGGTGGCACAGCACAAGGAAGGTGTTCTTGACCGTGCAGAAGAGCTGCTGGCAGCGATCCGCGCAGAAGGATTACGTGCAGACATCGACGAGTCCGAAAAGAGTCCGGGATGGAAATTCAGCGAGCAGGAGATGCTTGGAATTCCGGTACGTGTGGAACTTGGACCGAAAGATATCGAAAACGGCCAGGCAGTCCTTGTAAGACGTGACACAAGAGAGAAGACTGTTGTAGCAATCGACGAGGTACCGGCAGCACTGGCTGAACTTCTCGAGACAATTCAGCAGGATATGTATACAAGAGCAAAAGCATTCCTGGACGGCCACATCGACGAGGCAGAGACCATGGATGAAATGGTTGCAAAATTCAAGGACAACAGAGGATTCATCAAAGCGATGTGGTGTGGAGATGAAAGCTGTGAAGAAGCGATCAAGGCAGAGACAGGCGGAGCCGGATCCAGATGTCTGATCGAAGATGAAGAGCCGATTTCCGACAGATGTATTTACTGCGGAAAACCGGCAAAACACAAAGTTTTCTGGGGTAAAGCATACTAAAATGGAACAGGTCAGGATCAGACTGCCGGAAAAAGTGCAGTGGATCATCCGAAAGCTCAAAGAACAGGGCTTTGACGCATACGCAGTGGGCGGATGTGTCAGAGACTCGATACTGGGAAGGGAGCCGGAGGACTGGGATATCACAACGTCCGCAAAGCCGGAAGAGATCAAGCAGATCTTCCGGCGGACGGTGGATACCGGAATCGAGCACGGCACAGTGACTGTTCTGGCAGAAAAAGAAGGATTTGAAGTAACGACATACCGGATTGATGGCGAGTACGAAGACGGAAGGCACCCAAAAGAAGTCTGGTTTACAGGAAAGCTTGCAGAAGACCTCAAGAGACGGGATTTTACGATCAATGCCATGGCATACAACGATGAAGACGGCCTTTGTGACCTGTTCGGAGGACAGGAGGATCTGCAAAAAGGGATCATCCGGTGCGTGGGAGATGCCCGTGAGCGGTTTACGGAGGATGCACTCCGGATTCTGCGGGCTGTCCGATTTTCAGCACAGCTTGGATTTTCCATGGAAGAGAAGACAAAGGAGGCAGCGGGCGCGCTTGCCGGAACCCTTGTCAAAATCAGCGCGGAGCGGATTCAGAGCGAGCTTGTAAAGCTTCTCGTGTCACCGCACCCGGAAGAGATGCTGACGGCGTGGGAACTTGGCATCACCAAAGTGATTCTTCCGGAATTTGACCGGATGATGGAGACAACACAGGAGACGCCGCACCATATGTATAACGTAGGCGTGCATACAGTGGAGGCATTAAAGCATATCCGCGCAGACCGGATTCTCCGCCTTTCCATGCTGTTCCATGACATGGGCAAGCCGGAATACAAGACGATGGATCCGGACGGAACTGCCCATTTCAAGAAACATGCCATCGGAAGCGAACGGATTTCAAAAGAGATCATGAGACGGCTGAAATTTGACAATGATACGATCCGGAAGGTGTCAAAACTTGTCTACTACCATGACTACCGGATGCCGCCGAACCGGAGACTGGTCCGCAGGGCGGTGAACAAGATCGGAAAAGATCTGTTCCCTTACTATCTGGAAATCCGGATGGCAGATACTCTGGCACAGAGCCTGTATCACAGAGAAGACAAGATTTCAGATATCGAAGGCGTTGCAAAGTGCTTCCAGGAGATTGTGGATGAGGGCGAATGTGTATCGCTGAAAGAACTCGCCGTGACAGGGAAAGATCTGATCGATGCCGGAATCAGTCCGGGACCGCAGATGGGAGAGATTTTGAATGCTCTTCTTGAAGAGGTGCTGGAAGATCCGGAGAAAAATCAAAAAGACTACCTGATTACCCGGGCGGCCAATATGAATCATTTATAGTACAAAGATACAAAACAAAAAGACAGCCGTGATAGCTGGCGTACACCAGCATTATCACGGCTGTCTCTTTGTATAGCTTCTGTCTGCCATACTGATGGAGAATGATTGAACCGGTTCTATTTAATCCCCCGCATTCATAAGCTAGAAAGACGATTGAATCAGAAGGCAGGGGGCAGTTATGGGTGATTATGATTTAGAGGTACTGGAACAATATCCGATACAAGTGGACAATGTCCGAAAAGTGAGGGGTGCCATCCTGTGTGAGACGGATCGGGGTCTGATGCTTTTGAAACAGGCGGCATTATCAAAGCCGCGCATTTTAGTTATGAATGAAATCCATAAAGCGATGAAAAATCAGGAACATCTGAAGTGCGATGAGCTGATTCCGAATAAAGAAGGAGAGTTTCTGACAGTCTCTGAGGACGGGGTATCTTATTATCTGAAAGCGTGGTATCAGGGACGGGAGTGCGACGTCCGGAAACACTCGGAAATTCTGGAGTCGGCAAAGCTGCTGGCCAAAGTTCACAGGCTGATGGAATTTCCCCGGTGCAGGGAAGGATTCCGGGAACCGGATCTTGTGGATGAGTACCGCAGACATAACAGAGAACTGAAGAAAGTATGGAATTTTATCCGGAAAAAGACAATCAAAGGGGAGTTTGAAAGCAGATTCCTGGAATATTTTGAGGCTATGTACTGCGTGGCGACCAGGGTGGAGCAGCGTCTTGAGGATTCGGCCTACCGGCAGCTGATGGAACAGAGCAGAGAAAAAGGAAGTTTTGTCCATGGAGAATACAATTATCACAATATTCTGATTGCTCCGGACGGCATGACGGTGGTGAATTTTGAGCATGTGGGCAGAGACATTCAGCCGTCGGATCTTTATTATTTTCTCCGGAAAGTTATGGAAAAGCATCAGTGGAATGAAAAACTCGGTGCGGAGATTCTGCGGGCATACTGTGCGGTCAATCCCCTCAGAGAAGAAGAAAAAGAATACATTGCGCTCCGGCTTTCCTATCCGGAGAAATTCTGGAAATGCGCCAACACGTACTATAATTCCAACAAAGCATGGATTTCTTCCAAAAGTGTCGAAAAACTGCGGCTTTCCATTGAGCAGAACGAGGTAAAGAAGGCGTTTTTAGAACAGATATTTTCTTTCCATTTAGATAAGAGTGGTGTATAATAGACAGCATAGAAGACCAATCAGGAGGTACAAAGATATGGGATATCGTGAAAAATACGATGAATGGTTGACAAGTACATACTTTGACGCTGAGACAAAAGCAGAGTTAAAAGAGATCGAATCCAATGAAAAAGAAATCGAAGACCGTTTTTATAAGGATCTGGAGTTCGGTACAGCAGGACTCCGAGGAGTCATCGGCGCAGGAACGAACCGTATGAATATCTATACGGTGCGTAAGGCAACCCAGGGACTGGCAAACTACATCGCCGGAAAAGGTGCGCAGGCACAGGGCGTTGCGATTGCATACGATTCCAGACGGATGTCCCCGGAATTTGCGGATGAAGCAGCGCTCTGCCTTGCGGCAAACGGAATCAAGGCTTATGTATTTGAAAGTCTCAGACCGACTCCGGAACTTTCATTCGCGGTGAGAAAGTTAGGATGCATTGCCGGAATCAATATCACAGCAAGCCATAACCCGCCGGAATACAACGGATATAAAGTATACTGGGAGGACGGCGCGCAGATTACACCTCCTCACGACAAAGGTATCATGGACGAGGTAAAGGCAGTGACAGATTTTGCCACTGTTAAGACGATGGACAAAGAGGCTGCCAAAGAAGCAGGCCTTTACGAAGTCATCGGAGCGGCGATTGACGATGCTTATATCGCAGAGCTGAAAAAACAGGTACTGCATCAGGATGCCATTGATCAGGTCGGCAAAGAGCTCAAGATCGTATATTCCCCTCTTCACGGTACAGGAAATATCCCTGCAAGAAGAGTATTAAAAGAGCTCGGATTTGAAAATGTATATGTAGTAAAAGAGCAGGAGCTGCCGGACGGCGAATTCCCGACGGTATCCTACCCGAATCCGGAATCAGAAGAGGCATTTGAACTTGGACTGAAACTGGCAAAGGAAGTGGACGCAGATCTTGTTCTTGCGACAGATCCGGATGCTGACCGTCTTGGTGTTTATGTAAAAGATACGAAGTCCGGCGAGTATAAGGTGCTGACAGGAAATATGTCCGGATGCCTTCTTGCTGAATATGAGATCAGTCAGAGACAGGCGTTAAAAGGACTGCCGGAGGACGGCTGTCTGATCAAGACGATCGTTACGACCAATATGGCAGACGCCATTGCAAAGTCATACGGCCTCAGACTGATCGAAGTTCTGACAGGATTCAAGTACATCGGACAGCAGATTCTCGGATTTGAAACGACAGGAAAGGGCGAGTATGTATTCGGCTTTGAAGAAAGCTACGGATGTCTGATCGGAACCCATGCAAGAGATAAAGACGCGATTGTAGCAACCATGGCACTGTGCGAGGCAGCGGCTTACTATAAGACACAGGGCAAGACACTGTGGGATGCCATGATCGATATGTATAACAAATACGGCTACTACAAGGACAGCATCCAGTCCATCACAATGAAAGGAATCGAAGGACTGGAAAAGATCCAGGCGATTCTTGAGACGCTGAGGAATAATCCTCCGGTCAAAGTGGGAGAATACCAGGTATTAAAAGCCCGTGATTACAACGCAGATACGATCAAAGATCTGGCAACAGGCGAAGTGACAGCAACAGGACTTCCGAAGTCCAATGTTCTCTACTACGATCTGACAGACGACGCATGGCTTTGCGTAAGACCATCCGGAACAGAGCCGAAAGTGAAGTTCTACTATGGCATCAAGGGCACTTCTCTTGAGGACGCAGATGCCAAGTCAGAGGCTCTTGGGAAAGCTGTTCTGGAAATGATCGACAATATGCTTTAAAATATCAGAAAACTTTGTGAAACCTGCGGAAAACAGGGGCGCAGCACTATAATTCACTTGACAAATATACAAGAAACCGTTATAACTTTTAATGAAGATAGCCCACGAAAATCAAGGGTTTGGAAAGTTAGATCATAAGAGATCAGAAAGATACTTTTATAACGGGAAAATAGGAGGATAAGTATTTATGAACAAAACAGAATTAATCGCAGCAGTGGCAGAAAAGGCAGAAATTTCCAAAAAAGATTCTGAAAAAGCATTAAAAGCATTCATCGACGTTGTAACAGACGAGTTAAAAGCTGGCGGAAAGATCCAGTTAGTAGGATTTGGTACTTTTGAAGTAAGCGAAAGAGCAGCAAGAGAAGGAAGAAATCCTCAGACAGGAAAGACTATGAAGATCGAAGCTTGCAAAGCTCCTAAATTCAAAGCTGGAAAAGCATTAAAAGACGCAATCAACGCATAAGATATTTATGAACGGAAATAGAGGGCTGTCAGGCCCTCTATTTTGTTACTATATTAAAGATACAGGAGGCAGTTATGAGACTGGACAAATTTTTAAAAGTTTCACGTCTGATCAAACGGCGCACCGTTGCAAATGAAGCGTGCGACGCGGGCAGAGTTACGGTAAACGGCAAGCCGGCGAAGGCATCTACAAAGGTAAAAAAAGGTGACGTGATCGAGATTCAGTTCGGCACGAAAGCAGTAAAGGCGGAAGTACTGGATATTCAGGATACGACGAAGAAGG
Source organism: Pseudoflavonifractor sp. BSD2780061688st1 E11 (assembly GCF_005844125.1). Lineage (NCBI taxonomy): Bacteria > Bacillati > Bacillota > Clostridia > Eubacteriales > Oscillospiraceae > Pseudoflavonifractor > Pseudoflavonifractor sp. BSD2780061688st1 E11. The sequence goes on along the minus strand of NZ_SPHM01000027.1, from coordinate 22,826 downwards.
AAGAGGCAAAAGAGCTTTTCCGTTATATTTAATTCAGAAAAGGAATAAAGGCGGGCGCGGATTCATAGTATATCTCAGAAGCACGTTGGAAGAAGCAGACAGGCTGACAACGAAAGAGAGGTTGAGAGAAGATGATGATGAGCAGCAGTATGATGAGCGTTACAGAAGAGGCACAGGTCCGGAAAGCACACAAACTGGTTGTCAATAACAGAAAGACAAGTCTTGTGACCGGAGTGCTGGATGTCCTGTCCTTTGATCTGAATGAGATTCTCCTGGAGACAGAACAGGGGATGATGATGGTGAAAGGGAGCGACCTCCATGTCAACCGGCTCAGTCTGGAAAAGGGAGAAGTCGACCTTTCCGGAAATATTGACAGCATTACATATTCAGATATGAAACAGACGACCAAACAGGGCGGAAAACTTCTTGCGCGCCTGTTCCATTAGGAGGCGGGCGATGAGCGGGCTGGGAGTCGAGGCGGATGCATTTTTAAGAGCATTTTTTTCAGGGATGTTCCTCTGTGGGGTATATGAGGTGCTGCGTCTTTTCCGGAGGATTATCCGGCATCATTCTATTGTCGTTTCCGCCGAAGATTTTCTGTACTGGCTGTTTTGCGGATTCTATCTGTTTGGCGAAATCTTTCAGACAAGTTCCGGAGAAATCCGGTGGTACTTTATCGCGGGAACTGTGGCAGGAGCAGTCGCCTTTTTTGCGGTTTTGTCAAAAACCGGCAAGTTCTGCGGAAAGATTTTTGAAAAAAAAACTGGAAAACACGGAAAAAGAGTTGATTAATCGTGGGAAAAAGGATACTATTATATGTATAACCTGGAACAGCCTGAATCTACGGTGAGGTAAAGATGAAGATTTTTAAGAAAAAAACACGCACGTCTCAGAAGGGACCGCGGTTTTCCAGATATAAAGGAAGCGTTGTATTTATATCCTGTATTCTGCTTGTGCTTACGGCGGTGACGACCGTGCACAGCATTTCGCTCGGAGCTGAACTGCAAGACAAAAATGCGCAGATCACAGAGCTGGAAAAAGAGAAGAAGGCAGAGAAGCAGCGCACAGAAGAGATCGAAGAGTACAAAGAATATGTAGGGACGGATGAGTACGTCGAAGATACGGCCAGAGACAAGCTCGGCATGGTAAAGGAGAATGAAATTCTCTTTAAAGCTGAGGAATAATGATATGACATTGCACACAGAAGATAGCTTTGGGAAAGACTGATTTCCCGAAGCTGTTTTTTATTCTATTCAGGCAAAGTCTTTTCACGATACAGATATAAGAAGGGGCAGAAGATGGAAAAGAAGAGTTGTATGATGAATCCTTATGTGGAGCAGATGGAGAAATTCGGGAGATCGCTGGAGCATCTGGCGGATACGTTTTTCAGAATGGAAGAAAGGAAAGGGCAGTTTACCTCCGGCGAGGTGGAAGAAATGTTTTCCAGGGTATCTGAGAACGTGTGCAGAAACTGTGAAAACCGGTCCTGGTGTCTGGGAGAAAACAGGGTGCGGACGCATCAGATGGTATATGAAATTTTAAAAACTGCGGATGAATACGGAGCGGAACTGAATATGGATCTGAAAAAGAGGCTTCAAAGATACTGTATCCTGGCGCCGCGGTTTCTACGTGAGACGATGGAAACATTTCAGGATGCCAAGCAGGCGATGTTCTGGACCAATCGTATTGTACAGAGCAGAGAAGGATGCGCGGTGGAACTGGACGCCTTTGCGCGACTGATCCGGCATGCGACAAGGGAGCTGGACGCGAGCATTTTTTCGGATGAGCGTCTGGAAAAGCGGATCAGGACAAAGCTGAAAAACGAGAATATGCGGATACTGAGCATGGTCTTTTTGATGACACCGCAGGGAAGATATGAAATCCATCTGACTGCAAAGGCGGGGAAAGGACAGTGCGTCAGCACGAAAGAACTGGCACGGGTGCTGTCGGCCTGCACCGGACGGATCATGGAGCCGGCAAAAGACGAGAGAAGATCGCTGGGGCAGGAGTATGCGACCATTGTTTTCCTGGAGATGCAGCACTACTATACGCTTCAGGGAGTGGCAAAGATAGGAAAGGGGTGCGCGGATATTTCCGGGGACAGCTTTTCCATGATGGAGCTTCCGGCAGGAAAACAGGGAGCGGTTCTTTCTGACGGCATGGGTTCCGGAGAGGAGGCATACCGGGAGAGCGCCATGGTAGTGGATATGCTGGAGGAACTTCTGGAGGCGGGATTTCCGGCGCGGACAGCTCTGGAGATGATGAATACGGCGCTGGTGATCGGCCGGGAGGAGATCCGTTTTTCCACCATTGACATCAGTATTTTCGATCTGTATGAGGGGACCGTGGATATTTTAAAAGCAGGGGCGTCCACAACTTTTATCCGCCATCAAAATGGAGTGGAGAGGATCTGCTCTACCAATCTTCCCCTCGGGGTGATTCAGGATCTGGAAATCCAGAGCGTACATAAGCATTTGCAGAGCGGGGATTTCGTCATTATGATTACAGACGGCATCATGGATGCGCTTCCGGTAGGGGAGCAGGAATTTCTTCTGGACACTATCATCCGAGGAACAAGCCTGAACAATCCGAAAGAAATGGCGCACCACATCCTGGAACAGGTGCTGGAGTGGACGGGGGAAGAGCCGATGGACGACATGACCGTGCTGGTTGTGGGAATCTGGAGAATATAACTTGCTTTTTACGGAATTATTATATAAGATGAAGAAAAAGAGATACAGGAGAAAACGACGTGGCTGAAGAGAAAAAACGGGAAGGATTGCAGAAAAAAGTGGAATCCTATCTAAGACGATGGAATATGATAGAGCGAGGGGAACATATAGTTGCAGGTATATCCGGAGGAGCTGATTCGGTATGCCTGCTTTTTGTACTTTTGAGCCTGCAAAAGACAATGGGAATCCGGGTCACAGCGGTTCACGTCAATCACATGCTGCGGGGAGAGGAGGCCGACGCGGACGAACGGTTTGTGGAAGAACTATGCAGGCAGCAGAACGTCCCATGCCGTGTGTTTCGGATTGATGTGGCAAAAGAGGCGGAAAAGAGAAAATGCTCCCAGGAGGAGGCGGGCCGGGAAGTCCGCCGGGAAGCCATGCGCAAGGTGATGGTGGAAGAGCATGCGGACAAAATCGCGTTTGCCCACCATCAGGACGATAATGCGGAGACTGTCATTATGAATCTATGCAGGGGAAGCCGGGTAAAGGGGATGCGGGGGATTCTCCCGGTCTCCGGGGAACTGATTCATCCCCTCCTCTGCGTGGGAAAGGCAGAAATCGAGGCAGCGCTGAAAGAGCAGGGGATTCCGTGGAGAATCGACGCGACCAACCTGGAGGATGCTTACACAAGAAACCGGATCCGCAACAGAGTCATGAAAGAACTAAATGAGATCAATCCGGGAACGGCAGAACATATTTCCAGAATGGCGGAAAAAATGTCTGAGTTGTGGGAATATATGGAAGCCGAAACGGGAACATATATTAAAGAATGTGTGAAGGAAACAGACGGCGGAAAGCTCATCCGGAAAGCGGAACTGGAAAGAGTTCCGAAGGTGTTCCGGGAGGAAGTTATCCGTTCTGTACTCTGCGAGGTGTGCGCAGGTGAAAAAAATCTGCGGGCGGTTCATGTGCAGGATATCCACGGGCTTATGGAAAAACAGCCGGGGAGAAGCATATCACTTCCTTACGGAGTCAGAGCACTTCGGACATACGAAGGAGTATTGATACAGAAAAAAGAGAAGATGGGAGAACAGCGGGAGAAAAAACCGGAAATCGGGTTTAAAATGCAGGTCTTTGACCGCCGGGAGGGCGAAAAGTGGCCAGATACCCCCTACACGAAATGGTTTGATTATGATATAATAAAAGGCAGACTTGTCATGCGGACACGCCGGGAGGGTGACTATATTACGGTCACCGCAGACGGAAAGCGTCAGACTTTAAAGAAATTTTTTATTAATCAGAAGGTTCCGGCCGGCAAACGAGATGAAATTCCGCTGATTGCAGATGGGAATGAGATCGTCTGGATCGTCGGGTACCGGCAGAATAAAGCGTATCAGATTACGGAAAGAACAGTAAAAATAGTACAAATAGAGATTTACGGAGGAGAAAAAAATGGCAGAGACAATTAAAGTATTGGTTCCGGAGGAGCAGGTAAATCAAAGGATCGAGGAGCTTGGAAAGAAGATCAGTGAAGATTATGCCGGAAAGCATGTACATCTGATCTGCGTCCTGAAAGGCGGGGTCTTTTTTATGTGTGAACTTGCAAAGAGAATTACAGTTCCGGTTTCCATGGATTTTATGAGTGTCAGCAGCTATGGATCAGGCACGGAATCAAGCGGCGTGGTAAAGATCGTAAAGGATCTGGATGAACCGCTTGAGGGAAAAGATGTGATTATTGTAGAGGATATCATCGATTCCGGCCGCACGCTTTTTCATTTGATGAAGATTTTGAATGAAAGAGGGCCGAAGAGCATGCATATCTGTACACTTCTGGACAAACCGGAACGCCGTGTGAAAGATGTCCACGTTGACTATGTCGGCTTTAATATTCCGGATGAATTTGTAGTCGGCTACGGTCTTGACTATGACCAGAAGTACCGGAACCTTCCGTATATCGGAGTGGTCGAAGGAGTAGAATAGAAAGGAGAAAAAGGAAGGTTGAATAATAAAAAGAACAGAGGCTTCGGCAGCGTATCAGTACTGATATTCATCGTGCTGATCTTCCTTGCTTTCTGGGTAACCAATCAGTCACAGCAGAGAAGCAGGACGCTGACGCTGGATGAATACCATGAGGCCGTCGAAGGGAACCAGGTGGAAAGCGCTGTCATCTATCAGGATCAGGCAGTTCCGACGGGGCAGGTTGAACTTTTGATGAAAGATTCCGGAGAATACCGGTATGTCAATATTTCCAATGTTCAGAACGAACAGAATTATCTGGAAAGTGAAGGAATCAGCTGTGAGTTAAGTGAAGTACCGGGTGAAAATGTATTTCTGACATCGATTCTTCCAACGATCATTATGGTAGGCGCGATTTTCCTGCTTTTCGCATTTATGCGAAGACAGAGCGGCGCAGCTGACGGAGGAGCGGGTGCCAAAGCAATGAATTTCGGAAAGAGCCGGGCCAGAATGAGTACGGATAAAGACAAAAAAGTCACATTCGATGATGTGGCAGGACTCAAAGAGGAAAAAGAGGAACTTGAGGAAATAGTGGATTTTCTGAAAAATCCTCAAAGATATATTCAGGTAGGGGCGAGAATTCCGAAAGGAGTACTGCTGGAAGGACCTCCGGGAACAGGTAAGACACTGCTTGCGAAGGCTGTAGCCGGAGAGGCGGATGTACCGTTCTTTACGATTTCCGGTTCAGACTTCGTGGAAATGTTTGTCGGAGTCGGAGCATCCCGGGTAAGAGATCTGTTTGAAGATGCCAAGAAACATGCACCGTGTATTATTTTTATCGATGAGATTGACGCTGTTGCAAGACGCAGAGGAACCGGTATGGGAGGCGGACATGACGAAAGAGAGCAGACACTGAACCAGCTCCTTGTGGAGATGGACGGATTCGGAGTCAATGAGGGCATCATTGTCATGGCTGCGACGAACCGGGTAGATATTCTGGATCCAGCAATCCTGCGTCCGGGACGATTTGACAGAAAGGTTCTCGTAGGACGTCCGGATGTACAGGGAAGATTTGAGATTCTTGCCGTACACGCAAGATCCAAGCCGCTCGGAGATGACGTTGATCTGCGGCAGATCGCGCAGACGACAGCCGGATTTACCGGGGCGGATCTGGAAAACCTGCTCAATGAAAGCGCGATTTACGCGGCAAAGCAGGCCCGCATGTACATTACACAGGAGGATATCCGGCGGGCATTTGTCAAAGTCGGAATCGGCGCGGAGAAGAAGAGCCGTGTGATTTCAGACAAGGAAAAGAGGATTACGGCCTACCATGAGTCAGGACACGCGATCCTGTTCCATCTCCTTCCGGATGTTGGGCCGGTCTATACGGTTTCCATCATTCCGACAGGAAACGGTGCGGCAGGATATACGATGCCGCTTCCGGAAAAGGACGAAATGTTCAACACAAAAGGGAAAATGCTTCAGGACATCACGGTTTCCCTTGGAGGCCGGGTGGCTGAAGAAATCATCTTCGATGACATTACGACAGGAGCGTCACAGGATATTAAACAGGCTACAAGCCTCGCAAAAGCGATGGTGACCAAGTTCGGCATGTCAAAGGAGGTCGGCTTGATCAATTATGACAATGACAGCGACGAAGTCTTCATAGGAAGAGACCTTGCCCATACAAGGGGCTACGGTGAAGCGGTTGCAGGGAAGATTGATGAGGAAGTGAAACGAATTATTGACGAATGTTATGAAGAAGCAAAGACAATAATAAATGAGCATATGGACGTATTACACAAGTGTGCATCTCTCCTTCTGGAAAAAGAAAAAATTTCCAGAGAAGAGTTTGAAAGTTTATTTACAGAAAGCTCTCAGGAAGAACAGATGCTGCCGGAGTAGATACGGGAAGAAAGGGAGTATGTTTATGAATAAACAGGCATTATTTTGTGATGGGACGGGAGTATATGTCATCCCGCCGGAACCGGTAGAAAATCAGAAGATAATTTTAAGATTCCGAACGGCGAAAGATGATGTGCAGGAAGTAAAAGTGGTCACAAGTGAGGCCTGTTTTTCTATGGAAAAAGGGCAGTCATCAGAAGTTTTTGATTATTATAATACCCGTATTCAGATAGGAAACGAGCCTTTGAAATATCACTTTGAAATTCGGGGAAATGATGGAGAAGTGGTGTATTTTAACCGCTACGGGGTAGTCGAAGAGCCGATGAAGACCTACGAGTTTGTGTTGATTCCCAACTTCTCCACACCGGAATGGGCCAAAGGGGCGGTAATGTATCAGATCTATACGGACCGTTTTTATAATGGAGATCCGGATAATGATGTTGTGACAGGGGAATACTATTATCTTGGAGCCAGATCCGAGAAAGTAGAAGACTGGAACCAGAAACCGGCCAAGGCGATGGCGATCCGTGAATTTTACGGCGGGGATCTTCAGGGAGTGCTTGATAAGCTTGACTACCTGCAGGAGCTCGGTGTTGAAGTCATATATTTTAACCCGCTGTTCGTTTCGCCGTCTAATCACAAATACGATATTCAGGATTATGATTATATTGATCCGCACTTTGGCAGGATCGTAAAAGACGGCGGAGAGATCCTTCCGGAGGGGTGTGCGGACAACAGTCAGGCGACAAAATATCAGGTACGAAGTGCCGGAAGGGCAAATCTGGAGGCAAGCAATCAGTTTTTTGCCCATGTGGTCGAGGAGATTCACAGACGCGGCATGAAAGTCATTCTTGACGGAGTTTTTAATCACTGCGGATCCTTCAACAAGTGGATGGACAGAGAAAAGATCTACCTGAAAGAAGGAACGTATGAGCCGGGCGCATACATTTCAGCGGACAGCCCGTACCGGGACTTCTTCAAGTTTTATAACGAAGATCCGGGCGCATGGCCGGATAACGGAAACTATGACGGCTGGTGGGGTCATGAAACGTTGCCAAAGCTGAATTATGAAGAGTCCGTAAAACTGGAAAACTATATTCTCAGGATCGGGAAAAAATGGGTTTCGCCGCCGTATAATGTGGACGGATGGAGACTGGACGTAGCGGCTGATCTTGGGATGTCAAAGGAATACAATCACGATTTCTGGAAACGCTTCCGGATGGCTGTCAAAAGTGCGAATCCGCAGGCGATTATTCTTGCGGAGCACTATGGAGATCCGAAAGAATGGCTTCAGGGAGATGAATGGGATACAGTCATGAATTACGATGCGTTTATGGAACCGCTGACCTGGTTTTTAACCGGTATGGAAAAGCACAGCGATTTCAGCCGGCCGGATCTGTGTGACAATGCGGATTATTTTATCAATTCCATTACGCACCATATGGCAGCAATGCCGACTCCGTCACTTATGACGGCAATGAATGAACTGTCAAACCATGACCATTCCCGTTTCCTGACACGGACGAATCATATGGTGGGACGTGTTGACCAGCTGGGACATGAAGCGGCAGAGATCTATACGAATCCGGCTATCATGAGAGAAGCTGTCGTGATGCAGATGACCTGGATAGGAGCGCCGACAATCTATTATGGCGATGAGGCCGGGGTATACGGATTTACAGATCCGGACAACCGGAGAACATACCCGTGGGGAAATGAAGATAAAGAGATGATTGCTTTCCACAAGGAAGTTATCGCTATTCACAAACGTTACCGCGCATTCCGGACAGGATCGCTCAAGATGCTGACCTGGGAAGAAGGGATTCTTGCCTATGCGCGCTTCAATGACAGAAGACAGTTTGTTGTTATCGTGAACAACAGAAGCGAGGCGGCAACAGTCCGCGTACCGGTCTGGCCGGCAGAGATTCCGATGCAGGGATTTATGAGAAGGCTGATCTATACATATGATGAAGGATATACAACAGAGTTTGAAGAGTATATTATAGAAAACGGCGAGATTGTCCTTAATATGGGGAAACATTCCGCAATAATTTTAAAAAAGCGTGAATATTAGCCAAAAACTTGACAAACCGGCGTAGATGTAGTAAAAGTTATAAAATAGTACAAGTGCGAACAGACGCAGGAAAGACCTACGAAAGGATAAAAGAACTATGGTCCAGAAAGAGAGTGGAAACGGAAAGCTTCCAGAGAACAGACCGGTACGCCGGCAAAAAAGGCGTGCGGACGCATCCGGTCAGAAGAAGTCCGATTCAGACTATAATTTGGATGAGGGACAGGAACGTACAACGACAAGAAAGCGAAAGACAGAGGGGACAAGACGGAAGATTCCTGACAGACTTACGGAGGAGGAAAAACGGGCAAGAAGATTGAAGGAGATCGGAAGACGTAAAGAACGAAAAGCCGAGCGCGCCGGTGCAGCCAGAGGTATGGTATTTTTCGCATTTCAGCTTGCGGCATCTCTGGCATTCTTGTGGCTTCTGTGCTGGATGGATATTCTGCTTATGGAATACCTTCTGGGAATCGCGGGAGTACTTCTGGTACTGCTTGGAATCACATTGATTTCACAGTTGGCTGTACGGGGAAAGGGCAAGATTGTCGGCAAGGTATTCAGTTTTTTGATGACGATTGTTCTGGCTGTCGGATCTTTTTATGTTTATAAAACCGGCGGGGCACTCCTGAGCATTGCAGGCGGCGGATCGGAAAGTCATAAGATGGTTGCGGTCGTAAGAGAAAGTGACAAGGCAGAAGAGCTGAGCGACGCAGAAGATTATGTGTTTGGAATCCAGTATGCAACGGATGGAGAAAACACTGATAAAGCGCTTTCTAATATCAATAAGCAGTTGAAAAAGAGCATCGATACCGAAGTGTTTGATAATATGGAAGAGATGGCGCAGGCTCTGATGGATGAAGAGATCGATATCATTGTTTATGATTCCAACTATCAGAATACGATGGAGAAAGCGTCAGAAGGCTTCGGCTCCAATACAAGGGTGATTTACGAATATACAGTAGAAGAGACGCAGGATGTTTCTCTGGATGTTCCGGTTCAGTCAGAGCCGTTTACCGTGTATATCAGCGGTATTGATATCTACGGAAATGTGGAGGATTCCAGCCGAAGTGATGTTAATATCATCGCCACGGTCAACCCGACAACGCATCAGATTCTGCTGGTAACGACTCCGCGAGACTACTATGTGGAGATTCCGGGTATTTCCGGCGGCATGAAGGATAAGCTGACACATGCAGGAAATTACGGGGTGGATGTTTCGATTGATACACTGGAAGAGCTGTATCAGGTATCAATTCCGTTCTATGCGAGACTGAATTTTACCTCCTTTATCAATATTATTGATATTCTGGGCGGTGTAGACGTAGAGTCTGAATATGCCTTCACAACAGGCACCGACGCCGGAGCTGTTGTTGAAATTCAGGAAGGCACGAATCACCTGGACGGTCAGGAGGCACTTGCGTTTGCAAGAGAGCGTCATGCGCTTGTAGACGGCGACAATCAGCGTGGAAAGAATCAGGAGGCACTGATTACCGCAATGATCAAAAAGATGGTATCTCCATCCATGATCGTAAAGGCGGCTGATATCCTTGACGAGGCAGCCGACAGTGTAGAGACAAATATGTCCATGAAACAGATCCGGGCACTGATCAAACAGCAGCTCGGCGATCACTCAGACTGGCAGATCTACTCGATGGCAGCCGACGGTATCGGCGGTCAGGAGATGTGCTATTCGACCGGAAGTCAGTATCTTTATGTGACGATCCCGAATGAAGACACTGTGGCCGAGATTGCGGACATGATTAACAAGGTGGAGGCCGGAGAGATGATCGAAGGCTCTGAGACGGCTGATGGAACCTGATAACCAACGGTTACGATTAAGATTTATGATACAAAAGAAAACGCAAGGGAAATTTTCCTTGCGTTTTTCTTTGGAATGTGGTATAAATAGTTATTGGCAGGGCATGATACCCTGTATCATAAGGATGGATTCCCGAGTGGCCAAAGGGGGCAGACTGTAAATCTGTTAGCAACGCTTTCGGTGGTTCGAATCCACCTCCATCCACTTTGCCGCAGTGGCGGAACTGGCAGACGCACAGGACTTAAAATCCTGCGGGACTTATCCTCCCGTACCGGTTCGATTCCGGTCTGCGGCAGGTCTTGAGAAACGCTTCAAATTCGTTAGACAGCGGATTTGGGGTGTTTTTTCTTTTTATGGAAACATTGTACAATGTTGTAAAGCAGAGCTTGTATCGGAGAATGCGCATGAGTAAACTTATTTGTTGTGACGGTGAAATGGACAGAGATCCATTCAAAGAATATTTGAAAGAAGCCGAGCCGGATAAAATCAGCAGAGGGTATGCCTGGAGTACCGCAATAGGATTGCAGGCGGTAGACGGATTACGTCCGTCTCAATATCTGATCAATACCGCTGTTCAAAATATTGAAGGAAAGATTTCTTTGAAAGAGGCCCAAAATCTTATTGACAGCTATTATGAAGAAAAAGCTGAGGATATAGATGACGGCCGTATAGAAGAGGCTGATAAAGTATCAGCACGAATTGCGGAGCTGCTATCAGAAACAGCGTTTTCTTTCACGCCAAATGAATATATCTCTATTCATCGAAGGCTGTTTCAGGGAATCTATGGGCATGCCGGAAAAATAAGAGATTATAATATCACAAAGAAAGAGTGGGTTCTGGACGGGGAAACGGTTTTATATGGAAGCGCCTCTGAGTTAAGGGCTACACTGGGATATGATTTTTCTCAGGAGAGAGAGTTCAGTTATAAAGGTCTTTCGATGAATGAGATTATCCATCATCTGGCGGTATTTGTCTCAAGATTATGGCAGATTCATATCTTTGGCGAGGGCAATACGAGAACAACAGCGGTATTTTTTATTAAATATTTGAAGACACTTGGATTCTCAGTGACCAACGATATTTTTGCAGAGCATTCCTGGTATTTCAGAAATGCATTAGTCCGTGCGAATTACACAAACCTGCAGAAAGGGATTCATGAAACGACAGAGTATCTGGAATTGTTTTTAAGGAATCTGCTTCTGAATGAAAAAAATGAACTTCATAACCGATATTTGCATATAAGTGGACTTTGGAAGATGCAAAAAGTAGACATTGGAGAAGGGAAAGTAGACATTCAGAGCCGTAAAGTAGACATTGAAGGTCTGATTGCAGTGAAAACGACAGATTTTTCGGAAAAGACAATTTCTCATATTTATAGAATGTATGATAAGTTCGGTTTTGACATGATTTTTGGGCGGACCGCAGTTGGTGAACTGCTCGGACTTCAGAATTCAAGTGCCTCCAAGCTGCTTGCTAAACTGCTGAGGGCAGAAATAATAGAGCCGGTGTCCGGTCACGGGAAAGGGAAATACAGGTTTGCGAGAAGATAGATAAAACTGAATTTGAGGAGTGCATAAAAACAGAAAATGAAAAAATTGTTTATTGTTATCCGTCAAGGAAAGCTTGATGAAGTAAAGCGTATCATTGAACGAAAGCCGGAGCTGGTTAATTGCGTTTCTGGAGCATTGCCGAAAAAAGATCACGGGCAGTCTCCGCTGCAGGTTGCGCTTAAAGCTGGAAAATTTGAAATTGCCGATTATTTGATTGAACATGGAGCGGATGTAAACTTTATGGAAGCCGAAGATGAAGACCCTGGATTACGGGCGCCGGTTTTGTTTGATGCGATTAGCGCTGCGGTGATTTCGCTGTGTTATAAAAGATTTGATGAATCAGAGATTGCATTTGGTTACATTGAGAAGCTTGTGGAAAAAGGCGCAGATGTTAATAAGCTGGCATCAAATGGATACGATGCAATGAACTGGGCCGTAAGCCAGGCCGAATTGTTATTTGAACGACCGAGTGTATACCCGCAATCCCAGAAGGCAGTGCGAAAGCAACTTGCAAAAATTCTTGATTTGCTCATTGAACATGGAGCAGATTATGTGGCCTGGGCTGATAGAGGGCATTATGCCAAACCCTGTCCGGGACCAAGCAACAGAAGCATGTATATTGATGATTTTATACCACAAGATGGGGCGGATGTCGATAAGAACAAAGAATTGAGAGCGTTTATGCAGGAGTATTTCAGAAGCAGAAATTTACATATTTAGTTAATCCTGCCAGTATGGCATGATTATATAAAAAGCAAAGATAAAAACGCAACGTATGTAGTAATACATACCAGAGCCGGTAGGTAGCCCGGCCGTCCTGCATATGCAGGGTAAGTAACCTGCCCCTCCGGGTTGTCCATTCTTTGCTCATTACAATTTACTAAGGAGGGATTGTCATGGGCAAAGTGAGTGGCAAACTAATAGTTTATTTTGAAGATCCATTTTGGGTAGGTGTTTTTGAGCGCATCGAGGATGGAAAATTATCTGCGATGAAAGTTACATTTGGATCTGAACCAAAGGACTACGAAATTTATGAGTTTATACTGAGACGCTATGATTGTTTGCAATTCAGCCCGGCTGTGGAAACTGCTGTCAGGGAGAGAAAAAAGAACCCTAAAAGAATACGGCGTGATGCAGGGAAACAACTGCAAAATACAGGTATTGGGACGAAATCACAGCAGGCTTTAAAATTACAGCAGGAACAGGTCAAACAAGAATACAAAGTGAGAGGCCGGGAGAAAAAACTGACTGAAACGAAGCGTAAGTTTGAACTGAAGCAGCAAAAGAAAAAAGAGAAACACCGGGGCAGATAATGCTCCGGTGTTTCTTGAAAAATACTATTTTCTGAGGAAGCATATAGCTTCCTTATTTTTTTGTGTTATTGGTGACTATAGTGGTTTTTAATATTTCGCAAACAAAACGGAAATGTTTCGCCAATATTCGGGCTGTATTCTTATACCATCAGATGAAGATAAATGAAGGAGGAAAGGATAATGGCAAAATCAAGGCTTGTAAAGGCGAATGAAAAAATAGCAGAAAAAGTAGTCGGCGGCTACAAAAAGATTGAGGAAGGAGTAGTCGGCGGTTACAAAAAAATCGAGGAAGGCGCCGTCGGAGGGGTCAATAAAATATCGGATTCTTTTGTGGACCAGTTCCTGACAAAAGACGGCGAGTCGATTGAAGAGGCGAAAGCAAGACTTGCAGAAGAACAGAGAGCACGTCAGATGAAAGCAATGGTAAAGTAGGAGGAGAGAGAACATGAAAAAAGTAGTTTTGTAGCAATGATTTTGGGAACTATCGGGGGAATCTTTTTTTCCCTTGGAATGTGCATGGCATTGATACCGGAGTGGAATGCGTTTCAGCCGGGAGTTGTAATGGTCACAATTGGAGCCCTTGTGCTTCTGATCATGATGCTGGTATGGAGAAAAATGGAAAATAAAGCGCCGATCCATCTGTCGGGAAAAACAATCGGAACGGTTCTGCTTGGAATTATTGGCGCGCTGACGCTTGGTATAGGCATGTGCCTGACAATGGTATGGAGCAATATGATTGCAGGAATTGCAATTGGTCTGGCAGGAATCATTCTTTTGTTATGTCTGATCCCTCTGACAAAAGGATTCAAAGAACAGTAAGGAAAAATCCTGTACGCTCTGTTTGTGGTGGCGGTCATCACCCTGTTTTTTGTGGGAAACGTGATACTGGGATAAAAAGCAAAGATTGATATTGACATTAGTAACATAGTGAATATAAAATAGTTATATAAATAATTTATATAACTATTTTTTTATGGAGAAAAAGATGCCGAAACAGAGAATTACAAAAGAGATGGTCGTGGAGGCGGCCTTTGAAATTGCAAGAAATGACGGGATGGAGCATGTACTGGTCAAGAATATTGCGGAAAAGATCGGTTGCTCTGTGCAGCCGATCTACAGTTACTGTAGAAATATGGATGGACTGAAGGCAGACGTGACAGGCCGGGCGTTGGAGTTTGTGCGGGAATTTGCAGCGGCGAATATTGACCCGTCAGATCTCTTTGCCAGCACAGGCAGAGCGTATGTACAGCTTGCAAAAGAGGAGCCGAATATATTTAAGCTGTTCATTCTGCACCGGAGAGAAGGAGTTTCCTCTCTGGATGAACTGTATCAGAAAGAAACAGATCCCCAGACCTCCGGATTTATTGCAGACGGGCTGAAAATCAGCAGGGAAGAAGCAAAGAAGCTTCATCTGCATATGTTGATTTATACGATCGGCATCGGGACAATCTTCTGTATGACAACACCGGGCATTTCGACAGAGGAAATTTTTGAGCAGCAGGAAAAGGCGTATCAGATTTTTCTGAAAGAGACACTTGAAAACAAGAGAAACGGAAACCAGCAGGGATAGTGTTCAGTGAGGGATGATTATGGGCAGAGGAATTATCTTGTATCAATCAAAATATGGAGCGGCCAGAAAATATGCCGGATGGATCAAAGAGGCGACAGGCTTTGAGGCGGTGGAAGTGAAACAGGCCGAAATCGGTGAAGTCATCCGGTATGACGTAATTATTTTATGCGGAGGCATTTATGCATCCGGCATAGCGGGCATTTCGTTTCTGCGGAAACACTTTGACAGACTGAAAGAAAAACAGGTTATGGTGTTTGCGGTCGGGGCATCTCCGTACGATGAAAAAGCACTTGAGGAAATAAAAACGGTAAATTTGAAGGGAGAACTCGCATCCATCCCTCTTTATTACGGAAGAGGAATGTGGGATGAAGAGAAAATGACATGGAAAGACCGGACCCTGTGCAGGATGTTGAAAAAAACGGTAGCCAAAAAGGATCCGGACACCTACGAGCCGTGGATGAAAGCGCTGATGAGTGCGGACGGGAAACAATGTGACTGGACAGACAGAAGTTATCTGGAACCGATTTTAAAAGATTTGAAAAAAATTTGAAAAAAATGAATGGAAACACTCCTTTGAATCGTATTAGAGATGAAAGACAAAGGAGGGATTGAGATGAAGAAAATTGTAGCAGGAATTCTGGCGGCAGTAATCGGAGTATCGGTGGCTGCATCCGGGGCTGTAAAGGCCGGAAACAGACAGGAGACTTCAGCCGGCTGGAACAATGGGATCTGTGTAAACAGCTCGGTATGTCCGAACCATCATAACAATACAGGTGACTGTGCAGGAACGGGAACCTGTTATACAGATTCCGATCATGATGGTGTCTGTGACAATTATCAGAATAAAATCTGCAATAATGCAGAAGGACACCATATGCACCACCAGAACAGTGGATGCAGGGGAGGACGAAACAGGTAAACATGTATGCAAAGTGAACGAGAGGTAAACAGGGCGATTGAAAGGTATTCGGATATGGTC
Source organism: Pseudoflavonifractor sp. BSD2780061688st1 E11 (assembly GCF_005844125.1). Classification (NCBI taxonomy): domain Bacteria; kingdom Bacillati; phylum Bacillota; class Clostridia; order Eubacteriales; family Oscillospiraceae; genus Pseudoflavonifractor; species Pseudoflavonifractor sp. BSD2780061688st1 E11. The sequence continues at coordinate 6,991 of NZ_SPHM01000027.1, read as the reverse complement.
AGAAGAATCTGCCTGATCCACCTGCAGAATAGTGCTGATACCGAGGACATATTTCAGACGGTTTTTCTGAAATATGTCCTTCGTTCCATGCCGTTTGAAAATGAAGAACATGAAAAAGCCTGGCTGATCCGGGTGACAGTAAATGCCTGCAAGGATCTGCGCAGAAGCTTTTTCAGGAGCAGGACGGTCTCGCTGGATTCACTCCTGGAGATGCCGGCTCCGAACCGTCAGGACCACAGAGAAGTGCTGGAGGCAGTGCTGTCTCTTCCGGGAAAATATAAAGATGCGGTCTATCTGCATTATTATGAGGGATATACAGCGGAAGAAATCGGGAAAATTCTCGGGAAGAAAACCAATACGGTTTACACGATGCTGACACGTGCGCGGGCACTGTTAAAGGAAAAGCTTGGAGGTGAGGAGTACGGATAAGAGAATAAAAGAAGCGTTTGATCAGATTCACGCAGACGAAGAGCTGAAAGAACGCACAAAACAGTTTCTTAGAGAAAAAACAGATGGATACAAGAAAAAGAGAATTCGTTCCTGCCGTACCTGGATCCCGGTGGCGGCATGTCTGGTGATTTTTCTGATTGCAGGGGGATACTGGAGCTTTTTCCTTCCGACAGCGGCGATTCAGATCGAAGTGAATCCTTCGCTGGAAATGGAAGTCAACCGCTTTGGTAGAGTGCTTTCTCTGGAAGGGAAAAATGAAGACGGGGAAAGACTGGCCGGGGAATTAAACCTCCGATTTATGGATTATGATGAGGCGGTGGATGAAATTCTACAAAATGAGCAGATTGCGGCACTTTTGAATCAGAATGAAATTTTATCTGTGGTTGTTATAGGAGAAAACAAGCAGAGTCAGGATATGATGGCATTTGTGGAAGAACTGGAACAGACACAGCACAATATCGACTGCTGCCATGCGACAGAAAGCGAAGCGCAAGAAGCGGAAGAAGCAGGACTTGGATATGGCAAATACAGAGCATATCTGGAATTGAAGGAGCTGGATCCCGACATAACGACGGAGGAAGCGGCCAATATGACCATGAGAGAACTTTATGAGAGGATCCGGGAACTGGAAGCGGATGGTGACACACAGACAAGTACCGGAACCGGAGGAAGCGGACAGGGAAAACATCACCATCATGGACATAAAAATGAATAGTGAATATAAAAAACAGCAGATTTGGAACAGCAATTTTATTTGGTGCGTCCTATACTAAATGTACCACGTGGAAGAAACAATAGGAGTGAGGTATATGGAAGCAGGAACCATTATTCGGAAAAGCAAGGAGTATATCGAAAAGCATATTGATGAAGTGCTGACAGTGGCAAAGATCGCTGGGACGGTTGGATATTCAGAATATCATTTTTCAAGAATCTTCCGGCAGGAGACTGGAGTTTCAGTGATGGAATATGTAAAAAGTGAAAAACTCCGAAGGGCGTCCGGGGATATACGGAATGGAGCGAAGATTGTGGATACAGCTGTAAAATATGGCTGGGAATCTCACAATGGATTTACGAAAGCATTCAAAAAAGAGTTTGGTTACTGCCCGGCCTTACTGCGAGCCATGGTTATGAGTATGAAACAGTTAGGAGGAAAAAATATGAACGAGGGAATGACTGGAAGACCAGAGGAACATGCTGAAAAACAAATGCTGTTTGAAAAATTAAAAGAGATGGTTCTGACATTGAATCCGGAAGAAGATGTGAGAAATCTGGAGCAGATCTATCTTTATGCATGCCAGATTTATCAAGGAATGAAGCGGTATTCCGGCGATGAATATATTACACACCCGCTCCACACTGCGCTTTTACTTGCGGATATGGAGGCGGAGCCTGAAACCATTCTCGCAGGATTATTTTGCGATGCATTGAAAAAGACAGAAGCCACAATGAAAGAATTAAGGAAATATCTTCCGGAGAAAACAGCTGATCTGATTGAAGCAAAAGCAGCGGAAGAAGCGGATATGGAGACAGATATTTTGGAACAGGTCACCTTGCTCCGGCTCGCCGAGCGTCTTCATAATATGAAGACGATTGAATGGATCGATGAGGAACAAAGAAAAAAACGGGCAGCTGAAACCATGGAAATTTTTCTTCCGTTGGCTGAAAAGACGGGCAATCATGAGATTGCAGAGGAACTAAAAACGCTGGCGGAAGAGAATTTGTAACGATGATGAATGTTTCTTTTAATGGGCATAATACAGCGGCAGGCGCGATTCATATGAACCACGCCTGCCGCTTTGTAATATGGGAATATCTAGAGGTATCATTCTTGCCGGACGGCTGTTTAAAGGTCGGATACGAACTTATTTTTCCTTTTCCGCAAGTGCCTCTTTTCCAAGAGCGTCCGCTGCAACGATAGCTGCGTAGAGCTGATCCGGAGTGACATCCGCTACCATGTTGTGGATGGATTCACCTTCTACACAGGATTTCTCGGCGATAATGCGGATCTCTTCGTCTTTGGTGATACCGATTTCTTCCAGTGTAACAGGAAGGCCGACTTCCATACAGAAATTCTGCACTTCCTTGAATTCTTCTTTAGATGCCCGTTCCAGAACAAGCTGTACGAGGGTGCCAAAAGCAACGCAGTTTCCATGCGGAGCGCTGTGGCCGCCAAGTGCGGTAAGACCGTTATAGAAAGAGTGGGCAACGGCAAGCCCTCCGTTGTCGGCACCGACACCGGAGAGGTAAACATTGGCTTCGATAATGGCTTCCAGTGCCGGAGTTACCACATGGCATTCGCATGCCTTTTTTGCAGAAGCACCGTATTCTTTCAGTGTGTCATAACAGAGCCGGCAGAGAGCCATGGCTGACTGGGTAATTCCGCCGGATTCCAGGCTCGGAGCGTCTGTGCGCTCGCATGCGCGTGCTTCAAAATAAGTTCCGAGGGCATCGCCCATGCCGGCAACCAGGAATCTGACCGGCGCATTAGCGATGATGGCACTGTCTACAATGACGGCTTCCGGGTTCTTTGGATAGAACAGATAACTGTTGAATGTTTCATCATCATTGTAGATAACAGAAAGACCGGTGCATGGAGCGTCTGTCGCTACAACGGTTGGTACAATAACGACAGGAAGCTTTTCGTAGTGTGCTGTCGCTTTTGCTGTGTCAATTGCGGAACCGCCGCCCACACCGACGACGACATTCAGATGGTTTTCTCTGACGATTTCCCGCATTTTTTCGATCTCCCCTGTACTTGAAACTCCGCCGAAGATTTCGTACTGGCGGACGTCGGATGTCCCTTCAAAACTTTTTTCGATCTTGTCGTGAGCCATCTTATATCCGCTTCTGGAGCAGATAAACAGCCACTTATCACCAAGACTGGTCATTTCCTTGTGGAATTGCAGCAGAGAATCCTTTCCCTGTACATATTTTTGAGGTGCACGCATCATTCTAAGTCTAAGCATATGTAAGACCTCCCTTTCGCCTTGCGTTTACTTTGTTATTTCTTTGACTATCAGTATAAAATATCTGATGTGAAAAGCAAGATGAATTATTCTGAAAAAAATATGCATAATTACGAATAATTTGTGCAAAAATGAAAACTTATACACATTAAAACTATTTGCGGGACAGCGTTCCGTCTCCACCCATGAGGAGTGTCAGTTCTTCAATCCTTTCCAGCGGGAAGGGCGGCAGACACAATGGCTTCATGGCGATGGACATGAGTTTCATTGGATTGTCATCGGCGGCAATCCGGTTGGATGAAAGCTTTCCGCATCGGCGGCAGCGGTGGATGATGGCCCATTCGCCGTTCTTGCGGGTCCATGATGCCTCCGCAGTCAGATTCCCTGTCTCCCGGTTCGATGTCCACATGCAGGCTGGACAGGCAGTTCGGGCAGTGGTTGCGGTGGTCCGTTCCTGCGCCTGCTGAAACGACAGGGCGTCCGCACACCTTACAGGTGAAGCTGTCCTTGCATGGGTGAGTTTTGTAGTATCCTTTTTCGTATTTTTTCTTTTTGTTTTCACGGTTCATTGTCAGTTATCTCCCTTACACAAATACATTTTCGTTGATTTCCAATTGTCTGTGCAGGGCAATAAAAAAAGATAACTCCTGAAAGATGAGTTATCTCATGTACCGATATGCGGCCGCCAGGCATCTCCGGTATGCGGACATGCTCTTTCTGACAGCGCAAAAAACACTTTTCTTCTGAGAAGTGCGATCCGATTTCAATCGTAAAAAAGAGTACAATAAAAAACTCATCATCTTTCAGATGAAAACAAAATTTATTGCCCTGTTATTTACGATTCGCCGACATCCACTTCTCTCCCTTCTGCTTTAAGATTTTTTTTATCATATCATATGGAAGTGGAATTGTAAAGAAAAAACGCCGTTTTCAGGCAGTGACAGCCCCTATGAATGGATCAGCTGCCCTGCCTGAAAGCCCATAATGACGAGCTCCAGCATTTTCGGATCATAGTCTCTGTATTTTAGAAAATAGTAAAGGGTATCCAGAAAGTTGAGGAATGCTTTTTTGGATGCTTCATCCAGAATCACGGATTTCTGGTCGCGTGTCAGGAAAGAAGCGATCCGTGTAAACGCGAATTTTTCGTTGAGGAAAGCCCAGAACTCCTCTTCGCCGTCGGTCTTCATTACCTGAAAAGGTTTCCGGCGAAGAAGCCAGTAGGTTTCATAGGCAAGCACCTTCCGCTCACTGATGTGCCTCATATGGTGAAATTCCTTCATGCGTGAAATATCCGTAAAATAATCCATGACTGCATGGGTTAGAATGGTTTCATCGATCCGGACGCTGTCGTGGATGCCAAGGCTTTCCAGAAATACAATACATTCTTTATAAAGCGAAGAGTAACGGTTCTTGATGACCTGTTCGGAAAATTCGGCCACGATATCTTCGTACTGTGTATAGATGGTCTCGATATCATTCATGATGATCTGCTCCTTCCAGTTTTATAATATCAAAAAACAGCTTGGATTTTACAAAATCGCAGTAGGAATTCAACTCGATATCCTCAATGGTGCTGTAACGGACGTGAGAGGTACTTCCAAGCAGGTGTTTGCGGATCTTTCCGCTTTGGATACGCTCCATCATGCGGTCGGCAGACTGGCTGATCGCCTCGGGAATGCCCGGCAGTGGTCTCTGATTCATGGGAATCCCTCCTTTATTCTTTTGCGATGCTGTCAATGGCATCCTGTACTGTCTGTATCGAACTCAGATCAACTTCGTTCAGCTTTTCTTTTGGCTTTTCATAGTCCAGCCTTGGGTTGACAATCGTCTGCTTCGGCTTGAAATTTTCGCTTGAAACATCACAGAGCCTTTTAAAGAAAGAGGCCATTTCATCACCCATTCCGGAGAGCCGGTTTAAAAGCTCGGAAAATTCCGTGAGCATCGGGTCGCTCTTCTTATAAGGATAGAGAATGTGATGGTCGATCTCTCCCCATCCCTCCTCGAAAAGAGTACGGATCTGCACTTCCATGTATACACCCTGATACTTCAAAATATAGTGGACAGAGCGGTAATGCTTCCGGTCGAAGATATTGTCGCTGGAGATCCAGTCGGAATAAATATCACTGAAATCTCCCAGACGCATGTGCACTTTTGGCGGTTCGGCCATATACCGGTCTTTGTCAGCGTGATAATCAGAAATACAGTTGTGGATATAAAGATCCGGATTGTTTTCAAAATGCTGGATCAGATATTTATGGAAGATCACCCAGTCTTCGCGGTACAGGATCAGTCCGCGGAACCCGATCGTGTCAGTGACAAACTTCATGTAATTCTCTTTTGTGAGCGTACGGTATTTCAGATAATTTTCGCAGCGCTTCCGGATAATCTTTTCCACAAGGTGCCACGGCGTCTTGACACGGGTACGGTAAGAATGAAGTCCCGTTCTCTGATCCTTATTTTTAATAAATTCCTGTAGAAATTCGTCCCGGATACGTTGAAGCTCAGGAAGCTTCCTGGCATAGTCTTTTGCAATATAGCACAGATCATCCCAATCAAGTCCCGCCTCGCGAAATTCATCTTCGCTGATCGAAAAACGTTCCAGAAACTCTTTTTTTAACATAAGATCATATCCTTTGATTCCGTTCAATTCCCTGCTGGCAGGGTACCTCCCTATCATAGCATTTTCGAACCGGATTATCAACGTCCGGGGACGGAATGAAGGGATGGATGTTGAAAAAATGTGTGTGAAAAACATGCCTTGTGGAAAAGCAGCCGGAGCACTTGACAATGCGGAAAGGGCATGGCATGATGAGAGAACAAAAGCAAAATGGGCAGGGAGAGAGGAGGAAAAGAGATATGTTAGAACCAAAAGATTTTGAACAAATCAGTGGAATTATAGAAAAAACATTTCATCCAATCGAATATAGGCTCAAATGTGTTGAAGAAGAACTTGGCGGCGTTAGAAAGGAACTGGATGGTGTCAAAGGCGAAGTAAATGGAGTGAAGCAGGAACTGAATGATGTCAGAAGTGAAGTCGGCGGAGTAAACCAAGAGCTGAATGACATCAAAAGAAGTGTAGCCGGTGTAGAGAAAATAGTTAAAGATGTTCAACTGACTTTGGAAAATGAGACGAACAGGAATATCCAGATTATTGCGGAAGGACATCTCGACTTGAGCAGAAAGTTGGATGAGGCGGTTAAAATTGATAATGAAAAAGAAATTCTTAAGCTTCGGGTTAATCGCCTTGAAAGTGAACTTGAAAAAACAAAATCCAGACTTTCTGAAATTGCATAACTTTGGTTGAAAAATAACTGATCTTTGCGGGCCGATAAGCAACAAGGCTTCGGCCTGCACATCATAACTATCATTTGGATACAAGGTAATATCATCTAAGCAACAATTCTATTAAGCATTTTATCTGAAACAACAGAAATTTTACCCAAGATGTAATGAATCTTTAAGAAAAAATTCAGGACTCTCTGACCTGTTTTGTTATAACCCGACTTTGCCACTTTCTCCATTCTAACAACTGAAAAATATATTGAAAATACAGCCTTTGGGTTGTATTTTTTTAC
>NZ_SPHM01000026.1:0-52841 GCF_005844125.1 Pseudoflavonifractor sp. BSD2780061688st1 E11 | reverse complement strand
GTTCCTTGTTCTGAATAATTCTCATGAATTTTCAGGGATCGTTGTCTATTGTTCAGTTATCAAAGTTCTTTGTTTTCATTGTCGCTCTCTCGCGACAGCTATACTAGATTATCACATCCGCTCGTTTCTGTCAAGCACTTTTTTTATTTTTTTTAACCACGCTCGTCAGTAAGCTGTTGCGATTCCGCTTTTCTGCATCAGCAGTGTAAGTTTGTTTATTTTACCATCGCAGTTGTGTAATGTCAAGAGTTTTTTTGACATTTTTATTCCTGCGAAACGGAGAAAGAGGGATTTGAACCCTCGCGCCGCTATTAACGACCTACTCCCTTTCCAGGGGAGCCCCTTCAGCCTCTTGGGTATTTCTCCAGGACTGTCTGTATAAAGCGGAGAGGGTGGGATTCGAACCCACGCGCCCTTGCGGACAAACGGTTTTCAAGACCGCCTCGTTATGACCACTTCGATACCTCTCCATACTGCCGTATTTACAAACATTTTCTGTTCGCTCAGCGAACAATAATTATTCTATCAGAAGTGATTCTCCTTGTCAACAAATAATTTACATATTTTGCAACTTTCTTTTCCGGCCTGAAAATGTCTTTCTTCTCAGGGCGCATACACGTTTTATTTTAAAAACACTTTCGCAATTTTCAGATCTTCCGGCGTTGTTATTTTAATATTTTTATAGGATCCTTCCACCATCTTTACAGGGTGCTTCATCACCATTTCCACAGCCATGGCATCATCTGTCACATGACTGTGCGGGACAGCCATCATCTTCCGATATGCTTCTATAATCAGCGGCGCCTTGAAAACCTGTGGTGTCTGTATCATCCACATCTTTTTTCTGTCAGGTGTTTCTTCTGTTTCCAGATTCTCATTAACAATTTTGATCGTGTCTTTTACCGGCATTCCCGCTACACATGCCCCGCTTCGTCTCACCTCTTCATAGGTGCGTTTTAATATAGAATCGTCTACAAGAGGTCTGGCTCCGTCATGGATAAATACATAGCTCTCTTCCTTATCTTCCATCTTGTCAACTATCTGAAGCGCATTCCAGACAGAATCATACCGTTCTTTTCCGCCTTCTGTAATCTGTGTCACTTTCTGGAATCCATAAAAGTCTACAATTGATTCTCTTACCTGGTCTTTTTCTTCTTTTCCTGATACAAGTATGACCTGATCGATCACTTCTGATTCTTCAAACGCCTTCAATGTATAATAAAGTACCGGTTTCCCGCACAAATCCATATACTGCTTTTGAATGGTTCCGCCCATTCTCTTTCCCTGTCCTGCCGCAAGCACGACCGCAATCCCTTTTGCTTTCATGGCTCCTCCTGCTTTCTAACGCTCTCCCAGTTTCAGATTCGGCACTGCGTTGAGATCCCATCCGCTTCGGATTCCGTTTTTATAATCATAGTATCCCGCTGCTCCGATCATAGCCGCATTATCCGTGCAGAGAATCGGAGAAGGATGGTAAAATTCGATTCCTCTTTCCTGACATGCCTGCCCCATAGCTGCGCGCAGAGCAGAATTGGATGCGACGCCTCCTGCAATCGCCAGTTTCTTCAATCCATAGTTTTCGACTCCGATCATGGCATGGTCTACCAGCACATCGGTCACCGCTTTCTGGAAGGATGCCGCAATATCTGCCCGGTTATATTCAATCTGTTTCATTTTACACCCATTGATATAATTAAGCACTGCAGATTTTACTCCGCTGAAACTGAAGTCGTATACCGAGTCTCCGACATGCGCTCTTGGAAATTCAATAGCATTCGGATCTCCCTCTTTTGCAAGCTTGTCGATTTTCGGGCCTCCCGGATAGCCAAGATCAATGGCACGGGCTACTTTGTCAAACGCTTCCCCTGCCGCATCATCCTTCGTTTTTCCGAGAATTTTATATTTTCCATAGTCTTCCACACATACAAGATGTGTATGCCCTCCGGATACCACCAGACACAGAAACGGTGGTTCCAATTCTTTATTCTCAATATAGTTTGCTGAGATATGCCCTTCAATATGGTGCACTCCGATCAGAGGAAGGTTTCTGGCGTAGGCAATCGCCTTCGCTTCAGCCACTCCCACAAGCAGTGCTCCGACAAGTCCCGGTCCGTATGTCACCGCTACCGCGTCAATATCATTCAGGGTACACTTTGCTTCAGAAAGTGCCTCTTCGATTACCTGGTTGATTTTCTCTATATGTTTTCTGGAAGCAATTTCCGGCACAACTCCTCCGTACAGCTTATGCAGGTCAATCTGAGAGGAAATGATGTTGGAAAGAACTTCTCTTCCATTTCGCACAACTGCCGCGGCTGTCTCATCACAGGAGCTTTCTATTGCCAGTATTGTAATATCTTTTTCTTCGCTCATCTTCCTACCTCCATTACGATTCCGGGAAATCCAGATCTACGCTCATCCGGTCTTTTCCCGCCTTTGCGTAAGGAAAAATCTTCCGTACTTCGTCCATGTATTCTTCCGGTCTTGTCAACGACGGGCTGTAATGTGTCAGCCACATCTCCTTTACCTCTGCCTCCCTGGCGAGTTTCGCCGCCTCGTAAAAGGTCATATGCTTATATTCCACTGCCTTTTTCGCCTTCTCCGGCTCACCGTACATTCCCTCACAGATAAATAAATCCGAACCTTCGGCATTTTCACGGATCGATTTTGTCGGCCGTGTATCGGTACAATATGTAAGTTTGATCCCTTTCCTCGGTGGTCCAAGCACCATGCCCGGTGTGTAAATCCGGTCTCCGTCTTCGATGGTCTCCCCTTTTTGGAGAAAGCGCCAGAATTTCTGAGGAATCTCGTGACTCGCGGCACGTTCTACATCAAATCTGCCGGCCCGGTCAATCTCGATCGTATATCCGTAACAGGTCACGTTATGGTTTACCCGGAAAGCGCGGATCCGATATCCTTCCATCTCAAACGTCTGCTGCGCCTCTGTGATTTCCATAAAACGCAGCTCAAAAGGTAGTTCCGGTGCAATAATGCGCAGTGCATTCACTACCCGTTCCAGCCCTTTCGGCCCGATCAAGGTGAGGGGCTCCTGCCTGTCCGCATTCCCCATGGTAAGCAGAAGTCCGGGAAGCCCGCTGATGTGATCTCCATGAAAATGAGTAAAGCAGATCACATCAATCGGCTTAAAACTCCATCCTTTTTCTTTGATCGCTATCTGTGTTCCCTCTCCGCAGTCGATCAGAATACTGCTTCCATTATAGCGCATCATCAGTGACGTCAGCCAGCGATATGGGAGCGGCATCATGCCGCCGGTTCCCAACAAACAAACATCCAGCATTTTTTCTCTCCTAACTGTCCTAGCATTGACTTTTCTTCCACAAAAAGAGCAAGTCTTTTATTCTCAGTAAAGAACAGCTGCATACCGGGAGGGGACTGTCTGGTCAGACTTCATTTTCCTTCTCCACCGGAATCACAAACTGCGAAACCATCCTGTCATAGCATTCCTCGCAAAGATCAAAACGGTGCACCTCGTTGTCCTTATTAGAAAAATATCCCCATCTTTTTTCTACAGAAATAAGCCCTTCCCGTATTACGCCATCCTTTATCTTGATTTCTTTTCCACACCCGTTGCAGAAAATCGTTTCTGTTTCTCTTCTTTCTTTCATCGTATAGCGGCGCATACAAATCCCTCCACTTTCGTTTCGCTTTTGTTACGCCTTTATTATAGTCTGTCCCGTTCTTCCTGTACACCGGAAACGGTTTCCAGACTTCTTGTCATCAGAACCGCATCCTCTTTCGGATTATCGTAAAATCCTTTTCGGATTCCGACATCCCGGAACCCCTTCTTTTGATAGAGGGCGCGTGCTGCCATATTACTTTTCCGGACTTCAAGATGCCATACGGCAGTTCCTTTCAATGCACCTTCTGAAATTACGGTGTCAAGAAGAAAGCCTCCTGTTCCTCTTTCCCTGAATCCGGTGTCAACGGCAATCCGAACAACTTCACTTTCATCAAGTACTGTATAAATCACAATGTACCCGACAATTGTTTTCCTATCCTCTGCCACGTAGATTTCCGCCGTTTTCTGGCACATCGTCTCCCGGACTGCATCTTCACTCCACGCATCAGAAAAAACAGCCCGTTCTATCTCTGCAATCCGGGCTGCATCTTCTTCATTGGCCTTACGGGCAATCATGTTGTTGTTCCTTTTCTCGTTCCAGTCTCTCCCTCTCCGCCTGGGACATCCTGAGATAGTCCGGTTTGTGATCCCGCGCATGCTCTGTCTTTCCCTCTTTCGCATAAACCAGTCCAAGCGCGCCGACTGCCGCCGCACTCTGCCTGCACATATGAGGCGGTGCAAAAACATAAGGCACTTTTACTGTCTCCTCAATTTTCTCCCGGTATACAGGCACTCCGTCCCCGAGAAATACAACGCGTTCTCCAAGCTCATTGAGCATTCCGGCAAGGACGGTAATGTCCTCCGCCAACTGCTCTTTTACTGTTTCAAACTTCTCTTCAAACCGGTAGATTCCTGTGTACACCTGATTTCTTCTTGCATCCATGATCGGACAGATCAGCCCGCTGCATCCGAACATTCGGTATGCCATGGCATCGACCGTCGGCACATGGATGAGCGGCTTATCAAGTGCAAGTCCCAGTCCTTTCGCAGTCGCAGAACCGATCCGAAGTCCGGTAAAAGACCCCGGCCCTCCTGCAACAGCAATCGCATCCACCGACCCGAGAGAAAGTCCGGTCATCCGGACCGCCTCATCAAGCATCGGCAGCAATGTCTGGGAGTGTGTCTTTTTATAATTCATCGTATATTCAAACAGGATCTGTTCGTCTTCCACAACAGCCACGCTTGCTGTCAGGCCCGAACTGTCCAGTGCCAGTATCCGCATAATAACGCCCCTTCTATTTCTGGAATCGCTCTGCCTGCTCTCTGATCAGCTCGGCATCATCGAAATAATTGATCTTCATGGCAGCCTTCACTTCAGAGAGTGTCTTTGCCGCTACTTCTTCCGCTTTCTCGCTTCCCTTTTTCAGGATCTCGTAGATTGCCGGAATGTCTTTTTCGTATTCTTTTCTCCGTTTTCTAATCGGCTCCAGTTCCTCCTGGATCACTTCATTGAGGAAGCGTTTTACCTTCACATCGCCAAGGCCACCGCGTGTATAGTGGGCTTTGAGTTCATCCAGATTTGCATATTCCGGAAGGAATTCTTCAAAATGACGGTCTTTACAGAATGCATCCAGATAGATAAATACCGGATTTCCTTCCACTTTTCCAGGGTCAGAAACCTTCAGGTGGTTCGGATCGGTAAACATATTCATAATCTTCTTTTTCACATCGTCCGCACTGTCGGAAAGGTAAATACAGTTATGCAAAGACTTGCTCATCTTTGCCTTTCCGTCTGTACCCGGAAGTCTCAGACATGCCTGATTGGATGGGAGCAGAACTTCCGGCTCTACCAGCGTCTCTCCGTAAACGGAATTAAACTTCCGCACGATCTCCTTTGTCTGCTCCAGCATTGGCAGCTGGTCTTCACCGACCGGAACGGTCGTTGCCTTAAATGCGGTGATATCCGCTGCCTGGCTGATCGGATAGGTGAAAAATCCGACCGGAATGCTCGCCTCAAAGTTTCTCATCTGAATTTCGGATTTTACCGTTGGATTTCTCTGGAGCCTTGATACGGTTACCAGATTCATATAATAAAAGGAAAGCTCACAAAGCTCCGGAATCTGTGACTGAATCAGAAGCGTTGCTTTTTCCGGATCCAGTCCGCAGGAAAGGTAATCAAGCGCAACCTCAATAATATTCTGGCGCACCTTCTCCGGATTGTCCGCATTGTCTGTCAGAGCCTGAGCATCCGCAATCATGATAAACACTTCATCATATTTTCCCGAATTCTGAAGCTCTACTCTCCCTTTCAGAGAACCGACGTAATGTCCGACATGAAGCTTTCCAGTCGGTCTGTCCCCTGTTAATATAATCTTTGACATTATTATCCCTCCAGTTTATTGATAGAAATTTTTCTGTAATCAAATCCTTTTTCCAGATCTTTTTCAATCACGATCCGGATTCTTGTTTCCGGTAGAATCTCCTCAATCAGATTCGCCCACTCAATCAGACATACGCCTTCACCGTGAATGTAATCTTCATATCCGATTTCATCCATCTCTTCCACGTCTCCAATCCGATACACGTCAAAATGATAGAACGGAAGACGCCCGTCTTCGTATTCCTGCACGATCGTAAAGGTCGGACTTACAACATCCTCACGTACTCCAAGTCCGTACGCAAGCCCTTTTGTAAAAATCGTCTTGCCGACGCCAAGATCCCCTTCCAGAGTAAAGACATCTCCGCTTTGGGCCGATTCGCCGATTTCTTTTCCGAGCTCAAACGTCTCCTGCTCTGAATATGTCTCTCTTACCATAGTGTCTCCTCCCTATTTTTTCTTTTTCTTCTTTCTTGAAAACAGAAACGGAAGGATCTTACCGGAATTATCCTCAATCAGCTCCTCCGGGAACAATGTCCGCAATGTCTTCTTCAGAGGATCCATCTGCGGTCCGATATCACTGTTCGGGAAAATAAATGCCGCATACGGTGTCTGATAAATCGCCACCAGATTCGGTGTCATCATAACGCGGTACATATCTTTCCACGGAGTGATTTTATTTTTTCCGGCACGCTCTACTCTGAGCCCGTCTTTTTCCAGCGTATAGCGGATCGGCGTGCTGTAGATTTTACTTTTCTTTAACTGACTGGCTGCACTGAACTTTAAGATCGATGGTACAACAAACAAAAGAGTTGCAAAAACAAACACAAGCCCCAGCCCCCAGGAAACCCTGCCCATCGCAAAACTTATAATCGCCCCGATCCAGCAGGCAACTCCCACTACGAGGTATAAAATTCCCTTGATCCCGTGATATGTATGAAACATAAGAAATTCAAAAAGTGCTTCCTGTGTCATTTTCACTTCAAAACTTGGTTTCATCTGTATTCCTCCATATTTCCGAATATTGAAATTATAACGCATCCTGTCCGCGGTTACAACAGCAAGTTTGCGAAGAATCTCCTGATTTTTCCAGGATCAGAAAAACCTCTGCGCACAGCAGAGGTTTCGGTTTAGTAATTTTCTGTCATTTTTACTCATTTACTCTATGGAGGACCGGACTGACTTTCTTATAGATCAAAAGCAGAATTGCCGATACCAGAATACCCTTGATCAGATTAAACGGTGCCACTGCAAGGATCACAAAAGTTGCAACTCCGTCAATTGCCGGATTCAATGCATGCCCCATCTGAACAATCGTATCAAGCGGCATTCCAAATGCTGCAGCATAGGTCGGAAGCAGGATATAGGCATTGAGCACGCATCCGATCAGCGTCATGAATACTGTTCCTGCTGCAAGTCCGATCACCGCTCCCTTTTTTGTGTGCATCTTCTGATAAATCAGACCCGCCGGCACACAGAGACTGCATCCGATCAGGAAGTTTGCGATCTCTCCCACACCGCCTGTTGTAGTCCCATTAATCACGAAATTCAGAAGAATCTTGATACATTCTGTCATAACTCCCGCCACAGGACCCATCGCAAATGTTCCAAGAAGGACCGGAATTTCACTGATATCCAGTTTGTAAAAGCTCGGTACAAAAGGAAGCGGAAATTCAAAAAGCATCAGGACGGTAGCTACCGCTGCAAGCATGCCGACCTGGGCCATCGATCTGACTTTCGTACTGCTTCTTCTTCTTATTTGTGTGTTTTTCTGCGTGTTTTCCATGTTTCTTCTCTCCTTTTTTTGAATGATAGACTCAATTCAGAAAAGAAACTCTTCCTGCCATAAAGTTTCCCTTATGGAAATGGGAATGTACAAAAAAATCCCCGGAACCATATGTTCCGGGGTTTGATGCTCTGCTTCAGATACAGATATCTGACGCTTCGTACATTTCTTCTCTCATCCAGACTGTACTGTCGGTTCCGGAATTGCACCGGATCAGCTGCCAATGGCAGGTCGCGGACTTTCACCGCCGGTTGGGACTTTCACCCGACCCCGAAGAATTTTTTCCTGTTAACATTTAGTATAGAACAGTCTTTTGGAAAATTCAATACCTTTTTGTCTTTTACATTCAGGGTAAGCAGCATTCTTTACCGGATTCCTTTCATAGTAAGCTGAATCCGTTTTTTCTTGAGGTCCACACTCAGTACTTTAACATCCACGATATCACCCACACTGACCGCTTCCAACGGATGTTTGATAAACTTTTTGTCGGTGATTTCGGAAATATGTACCAGACCATCCTGATGAACGCCGATATCCACAAACACCCCGAAGTCAATGACATTGCGAACCGTTCCTTTCAGAACCATCCCTTCTTTTAAGTCTTTCATTTCCAGAACGTCGGTCCTGAGAATCGGTTTCGGCATCTCTTCTCTTGGATCTCTGGCCGGCTTTTCCAGCTCTTTTACAATATCATGCAGAGTGATCTCACCGATTCCAAGCTCTTCTGCCAGTTTCCGGTAGTCGCGGATGGTGGCCGGAAGGGCTGCAAGATTTCCTGCTTTTAAATCCTCTGTTGTGAATCCCTGCTTTTTCAGAAGTTTTTCTACCGCTTCGTAGGATTCCGGATGGACGCTTGTCCTGTCAAACGGATTATCCCCGCCTTCGATCCGCATAAATCCCGCACACTGCTCATATGCCTTCGGTCCAAGTTTCGGCACCTTTAAAAGCTGCTTTCTGTTTGTAAATCTTCCGTTTTCTTCTCTGTAAGCCACAATATTTTTTGCGATTGTGTTTGAGATACCGGAAATATAGGATAAAAGCGGAGCAGATGCCGTATTCAAATCTACACCGACCTTGTTGACACAGTCTTCCACCACGCCATTCAGCGCTTCCGTCAGCTTTTTCTGGTTCATATCATGCTGGTACTGGCCGACCCCGATGGATTTTGGATCAATCTTTACAAGTTCTGCAAGCGGATCCTGAAGCCTTCTTGCAATTGACGCGGCACTTCTCTGTCCCACATCAAAATTCGGAAATTCTTCCGATGCCAGCTTGCTTGCGGAGTACACTGATGCTCCCGCCTCATTTACAATCACATACTGTACGTGCTCTTCCGGGATTTCTTTTAACAGTTCCACAATAAACTGTTCCGATTCTCTGGATGCTGTTCCGTTTCCAAGAGAAATCAGGCTGATATGATACTTCGGAATAATCTTTTTGAGCAGGTCCTTGGATGCCTTGATTTTGGCAGGGGTAGTCGGCGCTGTCGGATAAATCACTGTCGTTCCGATCACTTTTCCGGTCGGATCCACAACCGCAAGTTTACATCCGGTCCGGAATGCCGGATCCCAGCCAAGCACAACCCGTCCTGTAATCGGAGGCTGCATAAGAAGCTGTGTCAGATTTTTCCCGAACACAGCAATGGCCCCGTCCTCCGCCTTTTCCGTAAGTTCATTGCGGATTTCCCTCTCAATGGCCGGCGCAATCAGACGACTGTAGCTGTCCTTGACCGCCTCTTTTAATACAGGTTCTGTATATGGATTATCCCCATGAATAATCTGTTTTTCCAGATAGCGGAGGATTTCTTCTTCCGGCGCTTCCATTCTGACCGTCAGAATTTTTTCTTTTTCTCCCCGGTTCAGAGCCAGAATTCTATGACCGGCAATCCTGGATGCTGCTTCCTCAAACTCATAGTACATCTCATAGACCGATTCCTGCTTTTCATCCTTTGCCTCTGAAACAATCTTTCCTTTCTGGAACGTCATCTTCCGGATTCTCGTCCGGTATTTTGCCTCATCGGAGATCATCTCAGCCAGAATGTCCTGTGCGCCGGCAAGTGCCTCTTCAGGGGAGGCAACATTCTTTTCCTCCGATACATAGGCTTTGGCCGCCTCAATCGCCGGCTCTTTCAACTTCTGTAAAAGGAGAAGCGCCGCAAGCGGCTCCAGTCCTTTTTCTTTTGCGATTGTCGCCCTCGTTCTTCTTTTTGGACGGTACGGGCGGTACAGATCGTCCACCGCCACCTGGGTCTGCGCCTCCTGAATCTGAGCTTTCAGTTCTTCGGTAAGCTTTCCCTGCTCCTCGATGCTTGAGAGCACCTGTGCTTTCTTCTCCTCCAGATTCCGAAGATAAGTAAGTCTCTCATGGAGTTTTCTGAGCTGCTCGTCATCCAGTGTTCCGGTTGCTTCTTTTCTGTATCTTGCAATAAACGGGATCGTGTTTCCTTCATCAATCAGTCCGACTGCCGCTTCGACCTGCCATTTTTTTACATTCAGTTCTTCCGTAATCTTCTGAATAATATCCATTTTTTGATTCCTTTCCAAAAAAGTACTTCCCTGTCATTATAGCGGAAGGTCTTTTTCTGCGCAACTTCATAAAAACAGAGTTTGCTCTGTTTTTCTTGAAATCTGACTCTTCCTATGTTATATTTTGGATGATAAGGAGGGCACTGATTATGAAAGAAACGAACGGACAGACTCTGTCAAAGCAGCAGCAAAAATCTCTTGAAACGAAAAACCGGATCTTTTCCGCCGCGAAGAGTATTCTTCAGAGGAAAGGGTACGATGCACTCTCCATCAAAAACATCTGTGAAGAAGCAGGCGTATCCAACGGAAGCTTTTATCATCACTTTAAAACAAAAGATGACCTGCTTTCCTATTATATAGAAGAACAGCCTACGATCGATCCGGACTGTCTGGAACTCCCGGAAAATGCCGCCGAGGCAAAAAGGGCAATCATTCTTGTCTATCTTAATTATGTCAGCTACTGCAAAGAGCTCGGTGTCGCTTTTATATCCAACTATTACACGCCAAAAAACCAGGCTCTAAATCCGGCCATCCGCACAAAGCGGCCTTATCCGATCGTAACAGTAACGGATTACCTGGCTCGTGCACTGGAAGCCGGCACTGTATCTGCCAGCCTGTCCCTGGATGAGATCTCCACCGATATCCGGATGATTGTCATCGGAAATGTCTTTGAATGGTGTCTGCGGGACGGAAATACAGACTTTGACGGAAATATGGAGCGTTCACTCGGGAAATATCTGGACAGTGTTCTGAAATAGTGTGGTTTCGCTTCCCGTCAGGGAACAAAACAGTTTAGAAATGGCAAAAACCTTTCAGATAAGCGTTTCTGAAAGGTCTTTTCATTTTAGAAGGGAATTTGTAATTCTTACTTTGGTAACTGTTTACCTTTGATGCTTTTATTATATCCCCGGCCCCCTGCAAAATCAAATCGGTTATCCTGATATATTTCTTCATTTATAGGCATTTTCTATGTTTTGTACATTCCTCCCAATTTCATTGTCTATTTTTTAACTTCTATTGTGTATTTTTCTGACATGTTGTAAAATAGAAGTATACGTGATTCGTAAAATGAAATTGTGAGGTGAAAAGATATGAGCAGACTAGAACTCCCTACCCCGAGCAAAGCGCAGCTGGTCGTTGAGGGATTATACAAAGATTTAGAGCGGCGGATTGAAGCAAGCCCGCCGGGACTCTGCCCTGTAGATATCTCGAGGGCGTTCCTCGAACTGTGCCATGCTCAGACATGCGGCAAATGTGTACCATGCCGCATTGGTCTTTTACAGTTGAAACATCTGATCACAGATGTTCTAAATGGAAAGGCTACAATGGAAACCCTTGACCTGATGGAGCGTACCGCCCGTTCAATTATGGAGACCGCGGACTGTGCCATCGGATATGAAGCTGCCAATATGGTTTATAAAGGCTTGATCGGTTATCGTGAAGACTATGAAGAGCATATCCGGAACGGACGTTGTACATGTACCTACAACCAGCCTGTTCCATGTGTTGCACTTTGTCCTGCCCACGTTGACATCCCGGGCTATATCGCTCTCGTACGCGAAGGGCGCTACGCCGATGCTATCCGGCTGATCCGGAAAGACAATCCGTTCCCGACCACGTGCGGATTTATCTGCGAACATCCGTGTGAGGCAAGATGCCGCCGTAATATGGTCGATGATGCTGTCAATATTCGCGGTTTGAAGCGGATGGCTGCGGACTATGCCGGAAAGGTACCTCCGCCGGAATGTGCTCCTTCCACCGGAAAGACTGTCGCAGTCATCGGAGGCGGCCCTGGAGGATTAAGTGCCGCATACTATCTGCAGCTTATGGGACATCAGGTAACTGTATATGAGATGCTTCCGGAACTTGGCGGTATGCTCCGTTATGGTATTCCAAACTACCGTCTTCCGAAAGACCGTCTCAACGAAGACATTCAGGCAATTCTTGATACCGGCGTCGAAGTAAAATACGGTCTCCGTATCGGGCAGGACATCACCGTACAGGAACTGCGCGCTTCCTACGATGCAGTCCTGATCACTATCGGAGCCAGCACAGATAAAAAACTCGGCATCGAAGGCGAGGACGCCGAGGGCGTAATGTCCGCAGTCCGTTTCCTCCGTGATGTAGGAAAAGGTATTAACCCGGACCTTACCGGACAGGAAGTTGCCATTGTCGGAGGCGGAAATGTGTCCATGGACGCTGTTCGTTCTGCTGTCAGACTTGGTGCGAAAAAAGTCAGCATCCTGTACCGCCGCCGTACCGCAGACATGACTGCGCTTCCGGCCGAAATTGAAGGTGCCATTGCAGAAGGCGTGGAAATCCGCACATTACGCGCTCCTTCCCGGATCGAGACGGATGAAAACGGACATATCCGCGGTATCTATGTGACACCGCAGATGATCAGCCAGATCAAAGGAGGACGCGCAAGTGTCAAACCGTCCGGACTTCCGGATGAGTTTGTTCCATGTACAACCCTGATCGTTGCCATTGGGCAGAACATTGAAACAGAACATTTTGAAAAAGCCGGGCTTCCTGTAGAAAGAGGAAAAATCATGGCTGAAAAATTCGGCGGATTCAGCAATCTTCCTGGAGTTTTTGCCGGCGGAGACTGCGCTACCGGTCCTGCTACCGTAATCCGCGCTATCGCGGCCGCAAAGGTTGTTGCCGCAAATATTGATGAATATCTGGGATACCATCACGAAATCACTTGTGATGTCGAGATTCCGGAGCCGAATCTGGATGACCGTGTACCGTGCGGACGTGTTGAGCTTCCTGAGCGGGAAGCCTGTGAGCGTATCCACGACTTTGACGGTGTAGAACAATGCATGACCTGTCAGGAAGCACAGCAGGAGGCAAACCGCTGCCTGCGCTGCGACCACTTTGGTTTTGGAATATTTAAAGGAGGCCGCGAGAAAGTATGGTAAATCTTAAAATCGACAATAAAGAAATCTGTGTACCGGAAGGTACCACGATTATGGATGCGGCAGCTCAAAACGGAATCATCATTCCGAAACTCTGTTATCTGAAAGATATCAACGAAATCGCTGCCTGCCGTGTCTGCGTAGTAGAAATGGAAGGTAAGGACCGCCTGATCACCTCCTGTAACAACACTGTTCAGGAAGGCATGGTTCTTTATACAAACAGCCCGAAGGTACGTGCGGACCGCCGTAATACCGTGCAGCTCATTCTTTCCCAGCATGACTGCAAATGCGCGACCTGTGTCCGCAGCGGCAACTGTTCTCTTCAGAAGATTGCCAACGACCTGAATATTCTGGAGCTTCCATTCGGCGAGCGTATCGAACGCCAGCCATGGAACAAGGATTTCCCGCTGATCCGGGATTCCGCAAAATGTATCAAATGTATGCGCTGTATCCAGATCTGTGACAAGGTTCAGAGCCTGCACATCTGGGATCTGGAAGGAACCGGCTCCCGCTCTACAGTCAATGTATCAGGCGGCCGTAAGATTGAAGAAGCAGACTGTTCCCTCTGCGGACAGTGTATTACTCATTGTCCGGTTGGTGCTCTGCGCGAGCGCGACGATACAGAAAAAGTCTGGGATGCAATTGCAGATAAAGACACAATCACAGTAGCACAGATCGCTCCGGCTGTCCGTACTGCATGGGGCGAGGCTCTTGGTCTTTCACGTGAAGATGCTACAGTCAACAAAATCGCTGATGCTCTTCACAAGATCGGAGTTGACTATGTGTTTGACACCAGCTTCTCCGCCGATCTTACGATCATGGAAGAGGGAAATGAATTTCTGGAACGTTTTACTAAAGGAGAGACGAAATTACGTCCGATGTTTACATCCTGCTGTCCTGGATGGATCCGTTTCATCAAATCCCAGTTCCCGCATCTGGTGCCTCAGCTTTCCACAGCCAAATCTCCTCAGCAGATGTTTGGCGCAGTGATGAAGACTTACTTTGCAGATTCCATCAATGTAAGTCCGGATCGTATTTTTACAATTTCCATCATGCCTTGCGTCGCGAAAAAAGGAGAGCGCAATATGGAGCTTTTCTATGAAGAATACGCCGGCCATGATACCGATGTGGTTCTGACCACACGTGAGCTGACGCGCATGATCCGTTCTGCCCACATTCCGCCGCATTCTCTTGAGAATCGGGAATTTGACAGACTGATGAAAGAATATACAGGCGCCGGCGTTATCTTTGGTGTAACAGGCGGTGTTATGGAAGCTGCTCTTCGTTCCGCTTACTATCTTGTAACCGGAAGAAATACGGATCCGGACGCATTTAAGGCTGTACGCAATGACGGAAAAGGCGTGAAATCAGCCGAAATCCAGATTGGCGATGCCGTTGTGAAAGCTGCTGTTGTAAGCGGACTTGGAAATACAAGACGTCTGCTGCAGCAGATCGAACGCGGAGAAGTCCATTATGATTTCGTGGAAGTCATGGCATGCCCTGGCGGCTGTGTAGGCGGAGGCGGACAGATCATCCACGATGGCGAAGAACTTGCCCACGAAAGAGGACAGAGCCTCTACTTCCTGGACAAGAATGCACCACTTCGTTTTTCCCACGAAAATCCTGATGTACAGAAGCTGTATGCGGACTTTATGGGACAGCCGCTGTCTCACCGTGCCCACCAGCTGTTACATACTGATCATCAGGCATGGGCGATGCCTCGTTCTGACAGATAATATGCACTGATTTTATTTCTGCCTTCGGAGATCCGGCTGTTTCTGACATTCTCCGAAGGCGGTTTTTATTTCAGAAAATTTCAGGAGGAATTATGTACACTTTTATCATCAATCCGCACTCCCGCTCTGGAAAAGGACTCACAATCTGGCACACCGTTGAGGCTCAGCTAGAACAGCGCCAAATCTGTTATACCGCCTTTTTCACAAAATATCAAAGGCAAGCCACCACATATGTCCGGAAGCTTACCTCCGACGGATCTTCCCGTGTTCTTGTGGTTCTCGGCGGAGACGGCACTTTGAATGAAGTCATTAACGGGATCTGCTTTCCGGAGCGGGTTACACTCGGTTATATCCCAACCGGCTCCAGCAACGATTTTGCCCGCAGCTTTGGTATCCCAAATGATCCTCTGCGCGCTCTGGAAATTATCCTGAATCCAGGACGGACCGTACACATGGACGTTGGAACCATGTCATACGAAGGGAAACACCGGCGTTTTGCAGTCAGTGCCGGCATAGGTTTCGATGCCGCAATCTGCCACGAAGCGGTTGTTTCAAAGTGGAAGCGGATACTGAACCGGATTCATCTCGGGAAATTTACCTATGCCGTCATTGCGCTTCACCGGCTTTTACTTACATCCACCTGCCCTTTCCATATCGTCCTTGATGATGAAAAAGAGGTGTCCTTTCCAAAAGGATGGTTTGCTGCAGTGATGAACCACCCTTGTGAAGGCGGCGGATTTTATTTTTGTCCTGATGCCCGGCCGGACGACGGACAACTTAATGTTCTGGTCGTATCCGGCCTGAAGGCTCCGGCTCTTCTTCTTACTCTTCCATTCGCGCTTTTCGGGAAACATACAAAATTTCACGGTGTCCATTTATTCCGCTGCAAAAAAGTTTCCATCCATACAGCCAGTGCCCTTCCCGTACATACAGACGGCGAACCTGTTTTTTTACAACGATGTTTTACAGCTTCTATCGAGGCCTGTCCTTTAAAAGTGATCGTATCTTAAAATATTTATAAAATATTCAATCTCTTTTCACAGAATTGTGGTATACTAAGATTTACTGATGGTATAATATAGTGACTGTCATCAGATGATGGACATACAAATGAAAAGGGGAGAAACGCTATGAAATGTCCGAAATGTGGTAATGAACTGCGGGAAAGCAAAAAAACTCCTGGCTATTTTTTATGTGATTCCTGCAAAAAGAAATTCAGCCAGGAAACTCTGGACCGGTTTCAGTCTGCCAGACCTGTCCGCAGGAAAAAACCTGCACCGGTAAAGCCGGAAGAGCCAGATGAAACAACTCAGACAGAAACTAACCAGACAGAAGAAATTCAGGCAGAAGAAGCTCAGACAAGCATGACTCCAGAAGAAAATGTTCAGGAAGAGCCGGTTCAGGCAGAAGCCGATCAAACAGAAACATCTCCGGAAGAACCTGAAGAAGAAACTGTTTCGGAAGAATCTATTCAGGAAGAATCTGTTCAGGAAGAATCTTCTGAAACAGAAACGGCAGAACCGGAAGGACAGACCTATTCCAACATCCCTCCGGAAGAGGTAAGGAATGAGCGTGAAAAAGAAATGAAGGCCAATTATGAGGCCATGCTGAATATAAAAGACGAAACTTCTGATGACTCGGAAGCTGATGATGTAATTCCGGTTTTCGGTGGTTTCCGTGTTCTGATTGGAATTGTATCGATCCTATGCGCCGCTTTTCTTGCTTACCAGGCTTATGATTCAGGTATCTTTACTACCTTTATACATACGCCGGGACTGACAGGAATTGCCGGTATGGTACTTGCAGTCTGCTTCCTGATCGGTGGTCTTGTGGTATTAATTACTCATCGCAGGAACAGCGTGCCGGCATTTATTGTACCTTGCATTTTTTATCTTGGAGGAGCCGTAGGAGGATTCTTTATCCCGGGTTCTGTCATGACTGTACAGATTCTGCTCTTTGTGTCTGCTTTGTTTGGAGCATTTCTGCTCTTTGCACTTGGCTGTGCCAAAGAGATCCATGTTGCCCTCCGGGTACTTGTTTTCATCGTTGCAGTTGCGGTTGCAGCCGGTGCCTACTATGCGGCTCAGTATGTGGTTCCGCAGAGTTCGGCAAGTTCCGGTAAAAATCTTCGTCTGACCACGGATGATTTTACCGTCTCATTTGAAAAATCTGATATCGGAACAGATTATGAGGGCGAACAGGCTCTTATGGTTTATTACACAATTACAAATAAAGGTTCCGAAACCCTGGTTCCATCTGTTGCCGTTACTTTCAAGGCACTGCAGGATGATACCACTCTGGATCCTACGATTGTCTCGGATGAACCACTGTCAGAAAATGAAAGCGCAGAAGTCAGTCAGGGCGACAGCGTGCGTGTGTGCACCTCCTTTATTCTTCTTGATCAGTCCGATGTGACTCTTCAGCTTTATGAAACTTTCGGTTCAAACAATAATATAGCTGAGACAACATTGAATCTGGATTAATCCGGTTCACTTACTTTCATCATTTTCGTTAAAAGGAGAAATTCGAATGTTTTCAAGAAGTAAATGCAAAGCTTTGATTTACCGATATAAACATGCCTGGGTATTTTTGTATATTTTTCTTTATTTACCCTGGTTTTACTATCTTGAGCAACACGTAACAGCAAATTCCGATTTTCACGTGATTCACGCAGCGGTCGATGACTATATTCCTTTTATAGAATATTTTATCGTCCCGTATCTTTTGTGGTTTGCGTTTATTGCGGTCACTTTTCTCTGGTTCTTCTTTCACGATGTATCCGGATTTTACAAAATGGCCGCTTTCCTTTTTACCGGAATGACCATATTTTTAATTATTTCGACCCTCTATCCAAACGGTCTTGATCTTCGCCCGGTTCAATTCGAGCGGGACAATATTTTTGTGGATATGGTCAAAACGCTGTACAAGGCAGACACTCCGACAAATGTTCTTCCAAGTATTCACGTATTTAACTCTATCGGTGTCTGCATTGCCATCTCACACAACAAAACACTTTCGAGCCGCAAGGTGATCCATTACGGATCTCTGGTTCTCGGAATATCCATCATCCTTGCCACGATGTTTTTAAAGCAGCATTCCGTAATCGATGTGACACTGGCAGGCTGCATGGCAACTCTGCTTTATCCAGTCGTATACGTCAGAGAATCCAGAAAGGTATTCCGCCCGAAAGTCACAAAGCATTCTGTTAAAAAAGCCATGGGTGATTAATAAACCCGAAATAAAAATATCCCCTTTGGAGTCCATGCGGTAAGGCACGGATCCTGAAGGGGATAGTTTATTTGGGTTCTCTTTCCGATTCCTGTTTTAAAGCATTTCAATAAACGCAGCGATACGCGTGTTGAGCTGTCCGATGTCTGCCTGAGAATAGTCTGTCTCAACGCTGATGTACGGTTTTCCTTTTTCCTCATTTACGAATCTGCGGATTCCAAGACTCTCTACATTGTATGTATGGCATGCCTGAAGAATCATCTCTACCACTCCGTCTACCTGATACTCGTCCATCAGTCTTCCAAGGAGTTCCAGACGGTTCGGGTTCGGTGTCATGACAGAGCATCCGATGCTTAAATATCTCTCAGCGATTGCCTGATAGATATCGTCTGTATCTTCATCCACAAGCTTGTCAATGGATTTTGCTCCGGAACAGTTTTCAAAAGTAACAACGATTCCGCCGTTGTCCTCGATGGCTTTGATCACTTTCTCTGTCGCTCCGCCGATCGGGCATCCTGTCACAAGAATACGAGGCTTCTTTTCTTCCATCTTTCCTTCTGCGTATTCCTTTTCGATCTTGTCAGCGATCGCATTCACTTCTGCCGGAATCTTGGATCTGTCCGGTTTGAATGTACTTCCGTATAACACTTTAAACAGATCCTGTCCTTTCATCGGAGCCGGATCCAGTTTCATCAGCTCATACAGACGCTTCAGTGCCACTCTTCCTTCATTCTGCACTCTGACAGCATCTCTGATCTGCTCTTCCGTGATTGTCACTTCAAACTTCTGCTCCAGATATTCTTTGAAGCGGATGATTTCATTTTTCCAGAGCTGAAGTCCGTCCTCTGTCTGTCGGTTCGGAAGCTCCATTGTGAAGACATCCTTGAACTGGCTTAAGTATTCGTACATCTTCTTTTTCCCGTCACAGGTTGTCTCTCCTACAACCAGATCGGAAAAATAGAAAAACGGGCACTTCTTTGTTGCCGCAAAGCCGTAGCTGGATTTGATCAGCGGGCACAGGTTCTTTGGCAGATCCTTCTCAGCCGCCGGAATCGTCTCGTCGGATGTGGAGCAAAGACTCACTGTAGCTGCTCCCATTGCCATCGCGATTTCCTGTGGAAAATATGTACAGAATGTGCCTACAATCGGCACGCCCTTGTCTTTTAACTCCTTAATGCCCAGAAATGACTGTTGTCTCTGTTCAGCAAATTCTTCAAATACATCTGGTAATTCTTTAATCAGTTCCATTTTTTTCCTCCTGTCTTCGCCTATCTACCTTATATGGTAACATTTTCTGACAGGATGGGGCTAATTGATATTTGTCATGTATCTATAGTTTTATTATGTTTTTCTATAGGTTTTCCTGCTCATATTTTTCCTGCCCGATCAGAATGCCGATCTGGTCTGTATAGGCTTCAAATGCTGCCGGAACAGGGTATTCTTTCTGAATTTCTTCCGGATGCGCAAAAACCAGATTCTTTGCGGATATTTTCTCCAGCTCGTCCACTCTCACCGCATATCCGGTCATGTGCCACTCCACATGGCTGAAAATATGTTTTGCCTCTCCAATGTTTTGAATCCGAAGCGGTGAAAGTCCAAGCTCCGCAATATGATGGATTGCTTCCTCCTGAGTCAGTTTTCCTTTTACATTCGGGAACTCATAGAGTCCTGCCAGCAGGCCGGATGACGGACGTTTATGAAGAGCAATGTTCTCCCCGTCTTTTAGTATAAAGACGGTTTTCTCCTCAATCCTTCTTGCTTTCGCCTTTTTCTTAACAGGGTAGGAAAGCTCTGCTCCTCTCTGATGCGCCAGACAGAACTCCTCTACCGGACATTTACTGCATTTCGGCTCCCCGTTCGGGACACAGACGATGGCACCCAGCTCAATCAGGCCCTGGTTAAAATCGCTTGCCGCATCTGCGGGAATAATTTCTTCCAGCAGTCCTTCCATCCGCTTTTTGACGGAGGCTTTCATAATATCCTCTCCATCCGCCAGAATCCTGGTCAGGACACGGAGGACATTTCCGTCTACCGCAGGCTTTGGAATTCCATATGCGATGGAACTGATGGCTCCTGCCGTATAGCTGCCGATTCCGGAAAGAGAAAGAATCTGGTCATAATCTGCCGGCATTTCCCCTTCATAGAGCTCCACGATCTGTCTGGCCGCTTTCTGCATATTACGCACACGATTGTAATACCCAAGTCCTTCCCACAGTTTCAGAAGCTTCTCCTCCGGCGCGTCCGCCAGATCCTGTATGGTCGGCAATGCGTCAAGGAAACGGGCATAAAACGGCTTTACTGCCTCTACCCTCGTCTGCTGCAGCATGATTTCAGATACCCACACATGGTAGGCTGTCGCATCCTTTCTCCACGGCAGATCCCGCTGCTCCTTCCGAAACCATGCAGTCAACGGCTCCGGCAGATGTTTTAGACGCTCCTGCGGTTTCTCTTCTTCCATCTCCTCCGGGAACCGGACCGGGATCTCCTGATCGATCCGGATCTCATCTTCTGTGACAATGCAGTCCCTTGCAATCAGGTGCACGCCCTTTTCCCTCGCTTTCCACAGTGCCCGTGCAAATTCCGGATGAGTATCCACATTCGGCAGGATCTCTTTCACACCTTTCATCTGAATCACGAAAAAAACATAAGCATCCCATCCTTCATCCACAGCACGCATCAGTTCTTCCAGATGCTTCACCGCCCGTTCGCTTGGCGCATCCGGGAATTTCGCTGTCTCTCCTTCTTTCAGGGTGACTCCTTTGACTTCAATCAGGATCTTCTTCTCTCTGGTCTCCACGCAGAAATCAATTCTGGAATTTCCATACTGATATTCCGGCTTGATCCGCACCATATCCGCGAAAAGGTTTCCTTCCCGGATCCACTCTCCCGCTGCCTTGTTCGGCACCTGAGAGTCCATGTTGATGATCTGACCGTCCTTTTTCACCGCGATCAGATCCCATTTCGTCTTCCGGTTCGGATTGTCCGAATGCTGCACGTACACTTCCGCATTCGGAAGCAGCAGCTCCCGGCATCGTCCTGTATTTTTGACGTGAACTGTCTCTGTCACTTCCTCCTGTCCCCTGATGCCGTTGACATAGGCAATAAACCGGTTCGGCCTCTCAAGAAAGACCGCCTTTTCTATCCCTGTATATTTCATGCGTTCTCCTCCGGACTGCTGCCTTCGTGAGCCTGCTGTCCTTTCTGGATCGCCTGATGCTCCTTGTCCAGCTCCTCATACAGTTCGATTGTGTTCCAGTATACATTCGTCGGTGTCAGAATCGCCTTGTGATCCACCTTTTTGATACCGTTTTTACGCATCTCAGCCAGCATCCTCTGAAGCTTCGCATCCGGCACGCCGGCAAACACCAGAATCTCATGCTCCGGAGCTTCTCCCTGAAATACTTCGTCTGACGGTTCAATTCCTTCCACTCCCGCCAGATATCCGAGCGGCTGAAGGAAATCCTTCTCTTCTACCATCCGGATTTTCAATTTCAACAGAAAGGCCGTCATCTGAATCCCTTTCATCTGTTTTTTATCTTTGAAATTCATTAATAAAATCGATTCTCTCATTATGATCTCCTTCTTTTTTTCTGTCCCTCTTACAGTAACACGAATCGGAAAAAGAAACAAGAAGCAGCCGCTTCCATCTATAGAAACGACTGCCTCTCCTTTTCATTTAAGATACAATCTTACGAAATACCGGTTTCAATGCAGGGTAAATTTTCCGGAATTTCTGATAACATTCCTCATACTTCTCTGTCAGATCCTCATCCGGCTCCACGGTTTCCACCACTTTTACGAGTTTCGCGGCCGCTTCCTCAACACTTTCAAACTCACCGCATCCGACTGCCGCCAGAA
This sequence comes from Pseudoflavonifractor sp. BSD2780061688st1 E11, assembly GCF_005844125.1. NCBI lineage: Bacteria > Bacillati > Bacillota > Clostridia > Eubacteriales > Oscillospiraceae > Pseudoflavonifractor > Pseudoflavonifractor sp. BSD2780061688st1 E11. The sequence goes on along the minus strand of NZ_SPHM01000026.1, from coordinate 30,833 downwards.
TTGCTCCTCCAAGCGCCGGCCCCTCCTCGCTTTCAATCACATCCACTTTCAGATTCATGATGTTGGCTACCATCTTTTTCCAGAGCAGGCTTTTTGCCCCGCCTCCGCAGATTTTCGTCCGTTCAATCTGAATTCCAAGATTTCTCGCCACTTCCAGAGAATCCCGCAGTCCGAATACAACACCTTCCAGTACCGCCTGCGTCATCTCTTCTCTCGTCGTGTCCATCGTCATCCCTGTAAATGTTGCCCGTGCCATCGGGTCATTGTGCGGGGAACGCTCTCCCATGAGATACGGAAGATAGAACACCTGATTTTCTCCCAGCTTTACGATCTTTTCCTGCTCTTTTGTAAACTCCGATGTTCCAAGAATATCTTGCATCCACCATTTATTACAGGATGCCGCGCTGAGCATGCAGCCCATCAAATGATAGTATCCATCCGCATGGGCAAAGGAGTGAAGCGCATTATACCGGTCTACCTGAAACTTCCGGCTGGAAATAAAGATGGTACCGCTCGTTCCGAGGGAAATATTGCACATTCCCTCGCCGACAGTTCCGGTTCCCACAGCCGCAGCCGCATTATCCCCGGCTCCCGCAATGATTTTCACGCTCTCCGGCAGTCCGAGTTTTTTAGCCTCCGCCTTTTTCAAAGTGCCGACCACATCATAGCTTTCATAAAGATCCGGCAGCTGCTCCCTGCTGATTCCGCAGATTTCCATCATCTCTTTGGACCAGCACTTGTTCTTCACATCCATCAGAAGCATACCGGACGCATCCGAATAGTCGCTGCAAAACGTCCCGGACAGCCGGTACGCAAGGTAATCTTTCGGAAGCATGATTTTCCTGATCCGCGCAAACTTCTCCGGCTCATTTTCTTTCATCCAGAGAATTTTAGGCGCTGTAAATCCCGTAAACGCAATGTTGGCCGTATATGCAGACAGCTTTTCCCGTCCGATCACTTCATTTAAATAATCCGTCTCCTTTGTCGAACGGCCGTCATTCCAGAGGATCGCCGGACGGATTACCTCATCCTTCTCATCCAGCACGACCAGACCATGCATCTGTCCACCAAAACTGATCCCTGCCACTTCCGACCTGTCCACATCTTTAGTCAGCTCCCGGATTCCCTCAATACTCTTCTCGTACCAGTCTTCTGGATTCTGCTCCGACCAGCCCGGATGCGGAAAGGAAATCGGGTATTCTCTGGAAACAATCTTCCGGATCTCTCCCTGTCCGTCCATCAGCAAAAGCTTCACCGCCGATGTTCCAAGATCCACACCAAGATATAACATAGGCTCTGCCCTCCTTTTTCTCTTCCCATTTTCATTGGGGACGTGTTCCGGTGCATCGGAACACGTCCCCGTTGAACAAATATGTTTAAGCGAATGGGTTTTCTGTTCTGTATCTTACGCCTTTTGGCTGGTTGTAGCCTATTTCGTCAACGTCGACACCGATGTATTTGAATACTTCGTACAGTTCTTTTCCGTAGTGTCCGAATGCGACTGCGCCGTGGTGCGGGTAGTTGCCTTCGATGAGAACGTGGCGGTAGAATCTTCCCATTTCCGGAATTGCGAAGATTCCAATGGATCCGAAGGATCTGGTTGCCACCGGAAGAACTTCTCCCTGAGCAATGTATGCGCGCAGTTTGTTGTCTGCGGTGCTCTGGAGACGGTAGAATGTAATGTCTCCAGGTACGATGTCTCCTTCGAGTGTTCCCTGTGTCACTTCTTCCGGAAGGGTTCTTGCCATAATCATCTGATATTTCATCTCGCAGGAGGTGAGTTTTCCGGATGCGGTGTTGCCACAGTGGAATCCCATGAATGTATCTTTCAGTGTATAGTCGTATTTTCCTTTGATGTCTGCTTCGTACAGATCTTTTGGTACGGTGTTGTTGATGTCAAGCAGCGTTACGGCATCCTGGCTTACGACGGTTCCGATGAATTCGCTGAGTGCTCCGTAAATATCAACTTCACATGATACCGGGATGCCCTGTGCGGTCAGACGGCTGTTGACGTAGCATGGCACAAAACCGAACTGTGTCTGGAATGCCGGCCAGCATTTTCCTGCAATGGTCACGTATTTTCTGTATCCTTTGTGATCCCGGATCCAGTCTTTTAATGTCAGTTCATACTGTGCAAGTCTGGTGAGGATTTCCGGTTTCTTGTTGCCTGCTCCGAGTTCTTCTTCCATTTCTTTTACAATGGCCGGAATCCGTTCGTCTCCCGCATGTTTGTTGAATGCTTCAAACAGATCCAGTTCGGAGTTTTCCTCGATCTCCACACCGAGGTTATAAAGCTGTTTGATCGGTGCGTTACATGCAAGGAAATTTAACGGGCGTGGTCCAAAGCTGATGATCTTCAGATCCTGAAGGGCAATCACAGCTCTTGCAATCGGCAGGAATTCGTGGATCATATCCGCGCAGTCCTCTGCATCGCCTACCGGGTACTCCGGAATATAAGCCTTGATATTGCGAAGTGCCAGGTTATAGCTTGCATTCAGCATTCCGCAGTATGCGTCTCCTCTTCCCTGGCAGAGATCATCTCCGGTTTCCTCTGCTGCCGCCACGAACATTTTCGGTCCGTCGAAGTGTTTTGCAAGCAGGGTCTCGGAGATTTCCGGTCCAAAGTTTCCAAGGTATACGCAAAGCGCATTGCATCCTGCTTTTTTAATATCCTCCAGTGCCTGTACCATATGGATTTCACTTTCCACGATGCACACCGGACATTCATAAATATCTTCCGCATCATATTTTGCCGAGTAGGCTTTTACAAGGTTTTCCCTTCTTGTCACGGAAAGGCTCTCCGGAAAGCAGTCTCTGCTCACCGCAACGATTCCTAATTTTACTTTTGGCATATTCATTTCCAGACTCATCTTTTCTTCCTCCTGAATTTCGGCTCTGTTAAAATGATTATAGCAGTTCTTTTTTGTCCTTATCCACCAATAATTTAGCTAATCCATGGCACTTTTTTGTCTTTTTCGGTATTCGCTCGGAAGAATCCCGTACTTCTTCCTGAATTCCCTTGTAAATGCCTTCTGATTCGGGAAGCCGTGATTCATGGCGATCTCCCCGATGGTGTGATCCGTGTTGGCAAGTTCCTGAAAACCGTACTCTACCCGGACATCCTGGAGGAAAGTCTTATAATTTGTCCTGGCATATTTCTGGAACATGCGGGAAAGGTAGGACGGCGAGTAGCCGAAAATCTCTGCCACCGTCTCCAGGGACAGGTCTTTTGTATAATTATCCCGGATATATCCGGTAATCATGGAAAGCCGGTTCAGCTTCCGGTAATGCCGGATCTCCTCCGGAAGAATCTCCTGTTTCCGGTACTTTGTGACCAGCAGATAAATCAGCATGAAAAAATCGCTCTGCACCTTCCACTCGTATCCGGTCTCCCTTGTCTGAATATCCCGGTACATGCTCTCCATCAGCTCCATGATCTTCTGATCCTGCATTCTCGGACTGTGGGTAAAGAGAATCATTCCATCCTGAGCATAATAATTCCGAAATACATTCATGGGAATCTGAAGAACAATCGTATGATTTGGAAGGGGTGATACAACCGAATGAATCTCGTTGGAATTCAGAAGAATAAATTCTCCCGGTTTCAGCGGATACTTCTCCTCATTGATAAAAAAGGTCAGCGTCCCTTCAAACACTGCAAAAATCTCGATGGAGCGGTGCCAGTGTTTCTCCCGCACATAATGTCCGTCTTTCCCTTCAAACCGGAACAGTTTAAACGGAAAGCCTTCATTTGGAATAATCAGTTCATGCTCATATCCCATAAAGTTTCTTCTCCCTTTCTCTCCATGTATCCTGTCAAAACTACGAAAGTGGATTCCATGCCCGGCGCATCAAATCCACTTTCTCCGTCTCGCATTATGATTTTAAGTAAAAATCAGGAAATATCCCAGCACAACGACACCCAGAATAATCCGGTAGTATCCGAACACGGTAAAGTCGTGCTTCTTAATGTATCCCATGAGGAATTTGATCGCAAAGACTGAAACGAGGAACGATACGACACATCCTGTCAGCAGAACCGCAATCTCATGTCCCGTATAATTGAATCCGAATTTGATCAGTTTCAGTCCGCTTGCCGCTACCATGGTCGGAATCGCAAGGAAGAAGGTAAACTCCGCTGCCACCGGTCTTGCCACACCGATCAAAAGGGCTCCCACGATTGTCGCACCGGAACGTGACGTACCCGGAACCATCGCAAGTACCTGGAAGCATCCGATTCCAAATGCGGTCCAGTAGGTGAGCTCTTTCAGCTTTGTCACTCCCGGTTTCCTGTGTTTGTTCCACTTTTCAATAACGATAAAAAGTACACCGTAGATAATAAGCATCAGGGAAATCACAACATAGTTGGACAGCTTTTCATCCACAATGTCATCGATGAACAGTCCGACTGCTGACGGAATGCACGCAACCGCCACCTTCATCCAAAGCTCTATCGTGTTCCACCGCTGTTTCGGCGTCTTCCGTGATGAAAACGGATTCAACTTGTGAAAATACAAAACAATGACTGCAATCACCGACGCCAGCTGAATCACCACTTTAAACATATTTACAAATTCATTGCTGACACTCATATGCAGAAACTCTTCTGCCAGAAGCAGATGTCCGGTACTGCTGATCGGCAGCCACTCGGTAATTCCCTGTATGATTCCAAGTATAATCGAAATAATAATGTCCAATCTCTGAACCTCCCCTACCTCAGTACAAACTTCTCTATTGCCTTTGCCACGCCGTTCTCTTCGTTGGTAAGCGTAATATAATCCGCATGCTTTTTGACTTCCTCATGGCCGTTTGCCATGGCAACGCCGAATCCCACTGTCTGAAGCATCACCAGGTCATTGAGTCCGTCCCCGCAGGCCATAATCTCATCTTTTGTAATTCCAAGAAGCTTTCCAAGCTCCAGAAGCCCGTTCCCTTTATTGACACCTGCCGCATTGACTTCGACATTATTGACCAAAGCTCCGGTAACAGCAAGATTTGTCGTCTCTTTCAGCCGTCTCATTGCCTTTTTTCGCTCATCCAGATCTGCAAACACAGCCTGGATCTTATCCATTCCAAAGGAAAACTCCTTCATCTTGTCCCTGACATTGTCCACCCGTTTTCTCGTCTTCCTGATGTACTCACGCATGCCCGTCTCGGGATAATATTTTTCCACCTGTTCAATCGCGGCACGATTCGCGTATCCGACCCCGTCATAATAGACATCTCTCAGTGTGTCGTATTCTTCAAATATGTCCAACACTCTGGATGCATCTTCGTTGGACAAAAGATGCGAAAAAAGAAGCTTCTCTCCATCTTTTCTGTCATAGATTCTGGCTCCGTTTGCAGTCAGAATATACCGCATCCCCGGAAACTCTCTCATAAACTCCGGCACTCCGGACAGTGGCCGTCCGGTTGCCACAAGGACCGTTACTCCCTGACGGATCGCCTCTTTGAGTACTTCTTCTGAATATTTCGTCACCTTTTTCTCACTGTTGAGCAGCGTACCGTCCAGATCCAGCCCGATCATCTTAATCTCTCTCATAACCTGTCAGTTCCTTTCTTTCTCTGGAATATTGATACAGCCGCTTTGTCAGCCTGTGCTCACTCTGCAGCCATCCCTGCTCCCCAAACTGAATCATGGACTGCACGGTCTTTCTATCCGACTTTGGCGCAAATAAAAGCAGATCCCTGGAAGGTGCCATGATCACCACATCATCCTGCAGCTTTTCCGTACAGACTTCCCAGACGTGACGCAGACACAGCGCACTTGCCTCGTGTACTCCGTCCGCAATCACGCCGAATCCTCCAAACAGGGTATTGGAAAAGACAAACTCCACATCCCTTGCCAGATTCTCGCAGGCAGTCCGGTAAATCTCTTCCGGTGTCATCCCTTCCGGGAGCATCGTATCTTTCAAAATTTCAAAAACCTCTTCTTCTTTCTGTATTACAAATACCGTCATCAGACCGTCCACAAAAGACAGAAGCGGGGTGTCTTCCGGCGAACAGCCCTCTTTCTCCCATCCGGCCGCATCCCCCGGGATTTCCCGCACCCATGGATAAATCCGGAGCCTGTATTCTTCAAACTCTGCTTCTTTTGTCCTGCTTCCCATTTTCGTTATCCTTTCTTCATAAATGACTCTTGGCCTACATAATTATTTATATTCTATCAAAATTTGATTAATTCCGCAATTTATAGTATACTCTATCTGTATTTAATTTTACGAAAGGATTCGGTATGATGAAAGCAAAACTTAAACCTTTACTGCGTGCATGTACTGCTTTTACCTGTGCCGCCGTTCTGATGGCTTCCCCTGTTCTTGTATATGCAGAGGATTCCGTAGCTGATCTGGAAAAGGAAACACAGGATCTCCAGTCCGAATTACAGGATTTGAATGAGCAGCTTTCTTCTATCAGCGGGGAAATCACCTCCCTTGCCGCGAAGATTGAAAGCACGAATAAAGAAGCCGAGCAGACAGAGCTTGATCTGGCTACCGCACAGGTGAATGAAGATCTGCAGTATCAGTCGATGAAGAAACGTATTCAGTACATATATGAAAGCGGGAATGTTTCTTTTCTCGAAATTCTTCTTACTTCAGACAGCATGGGCGAATTTCTGAACCGTGTGGACTTTGTATCAAGCGTTACGGAATACGACCGTAAAATGCTCAAGCAGCTGCAGGATCTTCGTCAGGATATCGATCAAAAAGAGAAAAATCTGAAGAAACAAAAAGAAGAACTGGATGCCATGAAACAGCAGATGACATCCAAGCAGGCTGAATTGAATTCCCGGATTGAATCAACCAACGGACAGCTTACTGCTTCTTCCCAGGCACTTGCTGCTGCAAAGGCCGCTGAAGAAGCTGCAAAAAAAGCACTGGAAACGACAACAGACTCTTACAATGCAGCCGGTACGAGTGAACTCGAATCAGATACTTCTTCTGACAAAGACTCCGGCAAAAGCGAATCATCTTCTGACAATAAGCAGGAGGCATCTGCTCAGAAACCTGCGGATACCCAGAAGCCTTCCGGCGGAAATTCCTCCGGCAGCTCAAATAACAGCAGCAATAACAATAATAACAATACGTCTAATTCAGGAAATCAGAAGCCGCCGGCCGATAATTCAACTACCCAGAAGCCTTCTGCTCCTGCCGAAACAAGCGACCTCGTTCTGTTTGCGGCAATTCTGGAATGCGAGGCAGGCGGAAGCGGATACGACGGGCTTCTCGCTGTTGCTACCGTCATTATGAACCGTGTAGAGAGTCCAAGATATCCTAATACATTAAAAGGCGTCATTTATCAGAGCGGACAGTTTTCCCCGACCTGGAACGGAAGTCTCAGTAAAGTTCTGAACCGGGGGCCAAGCTCCATCTGTTATCAGGTAGCACGAGATGCCCTCAACGGCAAACGGCTTGCATCTGTCAGCGGATGTTATCAGTTCCGCGCCGCATCTACCGGTCACAGTGGAACTGTCGTAGGAGGAAATGTATTTTTCTAATAAGTTTCTGACAACACATCCTTGCTGACCCGGCATTACGCCGGCAGATTTTTAATAATTTGCATATGAAAACGCTATGCAGATCAGGATCTCTCCCGATTTCTGCATAGCGTTTCTTTTTTCTTTATTCCTGCACCGGACCTCCTGCCTGTTCCGGTCTGCGATTCAGTATTTCCATAAACTCATCGCCGGTGATGGTTTCGTGTTCATAGAGATATTTTGCAATATCATGAAGCTTCATGATATTCTCCTCCAGAATTCTTCTTGCTTTCTCATGCTGTGTCCGTACAAGTTCAACTACCTTTTTATCAATGTAGGATGCTGTCTCATCGGAGCAGGCAAGGGATGCGTCTCCACCCAGATACTGGTTGCTGATATGCTGAAGAGCCACCATATCAAACTCATCTGACATACCATACTGAGTAATCATTGCTCTTGCAAGCTTTGTCGCCTGTTCAATATCATTGGACGCTCCTGTGGAGCTGGAGTGGAAAATCAGCTCTTCCGCCGCACGTCCTCCTGTGAAGGTTGCGATTTTATTTTCCAGTTCCTCTTTTGACATCAGGAAATGCTCTTTCTCATCCACCTGCATCGTATATCCAAGCGCACCGCTTGTCCTTGGAATAATCGTGATCTTCTGAACCGGCGCGGAATGGGTCTGCAACGCGGCCACCAGAGCATGTCCTACCTCGTGGTATGCCACCTGCAGCTTCTCCTTGTTGGACAGCACACGGGTCTTCTTCTCATATCCTGCGATAACTACTTCCACGCTCGCTTCCATGTCGGCCTGGGTCGCAAATTTCCTGTGCTCTCTTACCGCCTTTAAAGCAGCCTCATTGACAATATTGGCAAGCTCCGCACCGGAAGCACCTGCTGTCATCTTGGCAATCTCGTTAAAGTCCACATTATCAGCGATCTTGATCTTCTTTGCATGGACTCTCAGAATATCCGCTCTTCCCTGCATATCCGGAAGCTCAACCGGAATCCTCCGGTCAAAACGCCCCGGTCTTAACAGCGCCGGGTCCAGAGAATCCGGACGGTTCGTTGCCGCCAGAATCACAACACCTTTGGAACCGTCAAAACCATCCATCTCTGTCAGAAGCTGGTTCAGCGTCTGTTCCCGTTCGTCATTGCCGCCAATCTGTCCGTCCCTCTTTTTACCGATGGTATCGATCTCATCAATGAAGACGATACACGGCGCCTTCTCGTTCGCCTGTTTGAAGAGGTCACGCACTTTGGCAGCGCCCATTCCGACAAACATCTCTACGAACTCTGATCCTGAAATGGAGAAGAACGGAACATTTGCCTCTCCGGCTACTGCCTTGGCAAGCAGCGTCTTACCGGTACCAGGAGGGCCTACGAGAAGGGCTCCTTTCGGCATGGAAGCACCGATCTCTCTGTATCTTGCCGGATTATGAAGGAAATCAACGATCTCACTTAAAAGCTCCTTGGCCTCCTCCTCACCTGCCACATCCGAAAAGTGAATTCCGGAGTCGGACTGAACATAAATCTTGGCATTGCTCTTTCCCATTCCGAACGCCATGGAATTCGGCCCGCCCATCTTGCTTGCCATTTTTTTCGAAAGCCAGTTCCCGATAAACAGAAAGATGGCAATCGGAATAACGTAGGAAAGCAACAGGCTCATCCATACCGGCATCTGCTCTTCGATATTCTGGGAGAATTTCGCTCCCGCATCATGAAGACGCTCCACCAGTCCGGGATCATTCATCACACCGGTCTTGTAGACATGTTCCTGATTCTTGTCCGTAAAAACGATTTCTGTATCCTGAACCTCCACAAGTCCAATCTCTTTATTTTCTGTCATCGTCATAAATGTGCCGTAATCGACTTCTTCCGTCCTCTGCTCCAGTATGTTCGGGAACAACAGCCCGTTCAGCAGAAGGATGACTACCGCAACCACGAGCGCATATATGATAAAAGGTTTTCTAGGTGATTTAACTTCTTTCATTGCGTATCTCCCTTCATTTTCTTGTTTTAGTATAGCATGGCGTCTGTGTAGAAACCATGGAAGAAATCTAAAGCTTTTCTAAAAAAAGTATATACTTTCTTACCACTTTATAACAACTTTTCATAGGCATAGCGCAGATCTCCGGTTACAAGCCAGATCCATCCACAGTAGGAAAAACCGTTCTTTTTCAACCAGTTCTGCATGATCCGGTTGTCCGGATGCGTATCAATCCGAATACTCCCGGCTCCATGTTCTCTGCCCAGATCCTCGGCTTTTTTCAAAAAACTGCCGGCTGTTCCGCGCCTTTTGTAATCGCTGTGTGTCGCGATTCTGTGAATGACGACATAGTCCGCATCCGGTCCCGTCAGCCATTCTCCTTTCTCTATCTTTTCATATGTACTCTCTCCTTCAGGAGAAAGCACCGCTGTACCGATCAGTCTCCCCTCTTCTTCTGCCACGTAGCTCTGTCTCTTCCGGATATCTCCCAGAAGAACTTCTTTGTTTGGATAGCCATCCTGCCACTGATTGATCCCGCTCTCTTTAAAAAGCTTCTGGGCCATCCTGATAATTTCCATGACCTGTTTCAGATCCTCCTTTTTTGTTTCTCTGATTACCATATTTCGTCCCCCTTTTGTGTCTTTCCATTTTATCACGTTTTTCCTCCGGATAAAACCAGTCTTTCTAAAGGTCCCGGCCGAAATAAATACGCCGGACCCGCAAGGTCCGGCGTGTGTAAATTCATAATCATTTACTGATAATCGAAGATATCGATCCATTTCATAAGGAAATCTTGTTCCATCGTATGTTTCTTTGTAAGCTGTGCTGCCGCAACGATCGGAAGCCACTGCTGTACGTACTGTTTTGCCGTATCGCTCTTCCTGCAGAACAGATCCATGTATTTGTCAGCGAGCTTCTGATCCTTCAGTGCAAACAGAAGGTAGGTCATGGCTGCATCCGCACTTGCGTTTCCCTGTGTGGCATGAGCCCAGTCAACCACATAGAGGGATCCGTCTTCTCCTACGATCACGTTGCTTGGATTGAAATCACCATGACATACTTTGTGATGCTTTGGCATGCTGTCCAGTCTTGTCAGGAGTTCATATCTGGTCGTAGCATCCACCACATCTTTCAGACTGTTGATCTGGCGGTTCAGTTTGTCTTTGAGTTTTCCTAAAAGCGGTGCTGTCTTGCTGTGAATCTCAAGCTGAAGATCTACAAACTGCTCCATGTACTCGTCCATCTTATCCGGATTTTCCTGCATCAGCTCTTCGAGTGTCTTTCCCTCTTTATAATCAATGACAAGTGCCCATTTTCCATCAATTTCATTTACACTTTTTACCTTTGGAATATTTAACCCTGTCGCCTCGACTCTTGCCTGATTGAGCGCTTCATTAAATACATCTTCCTTTGGATGAGATGGTTCAAAAACTTTCGCGATCCCCTCGTCGCAACGGTATACTTTTTTGTATGGGCGTTCTACGATTACATTTTCCAGTTTCATAAGATTACCTCCTGTCTGTCAAAACTGATCTTCGATTTATCCTTATTATACCATAACATTCTTATATTGGTAAATTTTTTAACAAACTTTTCGTTATTTTATATATTGACTGCACATTTTATACGATTTTTTTACAAAATATGCAAGGTGCGCAATTCCTGCCACACCTTGCATATGAAGTACGAATATCATTTAGTTGCCGTAGTAGGATTTCAGGTAAAGCTCTTTGATTTCGCTCATCAGCGGGTATCTCGGGTTTGCTCCTGTACACTGGTCATTGAATGCCTGTTCTACCATTTCATCCAGTGTAGCGAGGAAGTCTTCTTCTTTGATGCCCCATTCTTTGATCGTTTTCGGAATTCCGATTGCTTTCTTTAATTCTTCCAGTTTTTCACAGAATAATTCTACTGTCTCTGCATCATCTTTGCCGCAGATTCCTGCAAATCTTGCCGCCTCAGCATATCTTGCCTGAGCGTGCGGATACTGGTACTGTGAGAATGTTCCCATCTTAACCGGTACCTCTGCAGCATTGTAGCGGATTACGTTTGTCAGAAGCAGCGCATTTGCCACACCGTGCGGAATGTGGTGGAACGCACCAAGTTTGTGAGCCATGGAGTGGTTCAGTCCAAGGAATGCGTTGGCGAATGCCATACCTGCCATACAGGAAGCGTTTGCCATCTTCTCTCTCGCAATCGGGTCTGCTGCTCCCTTTTCGTAAGCTGCCGGAAGGTAATCAAATACTGTCTTGATTGCCTTTAATGCAAGACCGTCTGTATATTCTGTAGCCATGATGGATACATAAGCCTCGATCGCATGTGTCATAACGTCGATACCGGATGCACTTGTCAGTCCTTTCGGCTGTGTCATCATGTTGTCAACATCAACGATCGCCATGTTTGGAAGTAATTCGTAGTCAGCCAGAGGCCATTTTACACCTGTGTCAGCGTCTGTGATGATCGCGAACGGTGTCACCTCAGAACCTGTACCTGAAGAAGTCGGGATTGCTACAAAGTAAGCTTTCTCTCCCATCTTAGGGAATTTGTATACTCTCTTACGGATATCCATGAAGTCCATAGCCATGTCTTCAAAGTTTGCTTCCGGATGTTCATACATTACCCACATGATCTTTGCTGCGTCCATTGCGGATCCACCGCCGAGTGCGATGATTGTATCCGGCTCGAATGCTCTCATCTGGTCTGTACCTTTGAGTGCGCACTGTAAAGTCGGGTCCGGTGCCACTTCGTAGAAGCATGTATGCTGAATTCCCATCTCATCGAGTTTCTCTTCGATCGGTTTTACATAACCATTTTTGTATAAGAATGTATCAGTAACGATAAATGCTTTCTTCTTGTGCATCTCTGTTCCGAGCTCGTCGAGAGCCACCGGCATACATCCTTTTTTAAAGTAAACTTTTTCAGGTGTTCTGAACCAAAGCATATTCTCTCTCCTCTCGGCAACTGTCTTAATGTTGATCAGATGTTTCACTCCTACGTTTTCGGATACGGAGTTGCCTCCCCAGGATCCACATCCAAGTGTCAGAGATGGAGCAAGTTTGAAGTTGTATAAATCACCGATACCACCCTGGGAAGAAGGTGTGTTGATCAGGATACGGCAGGTCTTCATTGCTGCAGCATGTTTAGCCATTTTTTCTTTCTCTGCTGTATTGATGTACAGGGAAGAAGTATGTCCATATCCACCGTCTGCAACAAGCTGCTCTGCCTTTGCGATAGCCTCGTCAAATGTCTTCGCTTTATACATTGCAAGTACCGGAGAAAGTTTCTCATGAGCAAATTCTTCAGAGATATCTACGGATTCTACTTCACCGATCAGGATCTTTGTATTTTCAGGAACGTCTACTCCTGCAAGTTTTGCAATTGTGTATGCGCTCTGTCCTACGATCTTCGCATTCAGGGCACCGTTGATAATGATCGTTTTTCTTACTTTTTCGATCTCATCCTTCTTTAAGAAGTAGCATCCGCGATAAGCGAATTCTTTCTTTACTTCTTCGTATACACTCTCCAGAACAGTTACGGACTGTTCAGAAGCACAGATCATACCGTTATCAAACGTTTTAGAATGAATGATGGAGTTTACAGCAAGTTTGATGTCTGCTGTCTCATCAATAATTGCCGGTGTATTTCCTGCACCTACTCCAAGTGCCGGTTTTCCGGAGGAGTATGCAGCTTTTACCATTCCAGGGCCGCCTGTAGCGAGGATAATATCAGCATCTCTCATGACTTCATTTGTCAGTTCCAGAGACGGAACATCGATCCATCCGATAATGCCTTCCGGAGCACCTGCTTTGACAGCTGCGTCAAGCACAACTTTGGCTGCCGCAATCGTACATGCTTTTGCACGTGGATGCGGGCTGATAATGATTGCATTTCTTGTCTTTAACGCAATCAGTGTCTTGAAGATTGCTGTAGATGTCGGGTTTGTCGTAGGAATAACAGCGGCAATCAGACCGATCGGCTCTGCAATCTTTTTGATTCCGTATGCCGTGTCTTCTTCGATCACACCGCATGTCTTTGTATTTTTATATGCATTGTAAATATATTCAGCCGCATAGTGATTTTTAATAATCTTATCTTCGACAACGCCCATTCCGGTTTCTTCCACTGCCATCTTTGCCAGCGGGATACGAGCCTTGTTAGCTGCCATTGCTGCTTCAAAAAAGATCTTATCGACCTGTTCCTGTGTAAAAGTAGCAAATACCTTCTGAGCTTCTTTCATTGCTTTGATTTTTTCAATAAGAGCTTCCACATTGTCAATAATTGCTGGTGCTTCTTTTTTCTTTGTCGCCATGCTTATCTTCCTCCTAAACTCTAAAACGTTTTTATCGTTTCACTGTGCTTAGTATAGTTCATCGTTAATTATTTGTCAATTCATTTTTGATAATTTTTTAACGAAGAAAACTCTTTCTACTTTTTGCATAAACGAATGCCTGATTTTATGATTGTCTTCGTCATTTTTCCGATTACTTTATGACCGTAAACTTATTTCTAAAACATAAAAAACGGCTTTCCATAAAAGGAAAACCGTTTATGTTCTCAATATTAAACTAACTCGATGAATACTTCCATCGCAGCGTCACCTTTACGCTGTCCAATCTTTACGATTCTTGTGTAACCACCGTTACGTCCTTCGTATTTCGGAGCGATCTCTGTGAATAATTTTTCAACAAGATCTACTTCCTTCGGAGCTTTCTTCTTTCCGTCTACAACTTCTTTAACCGGAACGAGAACTTTCAGCATCTGGCGGCGTGCATGCAGTCTGGATGGAAGATCTTTTTTGATCTTCTTCTCAACTTCATCGTAAACGGTTACTTTCTTTCCGTCTACAACTTCTTTCACGCGCTTTCCGTCAGCATCTTTACGTGCAACTTTTGCTGTTACAGTTACTTCTTCGAAGTTATCTTTTTCTTTTACAGCCATTGCAATCAGACCTTCAGCGATTTTGCGGATTTCTTTCGCTTTCGCTTCTGTTGTTCTGATTCTTCCATGATTTAAAAGAGCTGTAACCTGATTTCTTAACAGAGCCTTTCTTAAATCACTTCTTCTTCCAAGCTTTCTATACTTTGCCATTGTTCTTTTCCTCCATTATTTACATCTGATTATGCATCTTCGGGCTTACTAGTCAAATGCCCTGCCGCGCACATCGGGCTTACCGGCAGGAAATTATCTTATTCTCTATTCCTCTCCCTGGCTGAGTTCGAGGCCGAGTTCTTTCAATTTTGCTAACACTTCTTCTAAAGACTTACGTCCCAGATTACGTACTTTCATCATATCCTCAGGAGTTCTGTTTGTCAGCTCTTCCACGGTATTGATTCCAGCTCTCTTCAGGCAGTTGTAAGAACGAACAGAAAGTTCCAACTCATCGATACTCATCTCAAGAACTTTTTCTTTCTCATCATCTTCTTTTTCGATCATGACTTCAGCAGCCTGAGCCACTTCGGAGAGATCAATAAAGAGCTTCAGATGTTCGTTTAACACTTTTGCCGCAAGGCTGACTGCCTCATCCGGAAGCAGGGTACCGTTTGTATATACATCCAGCGTCAGCTTATCATAGTCTGTAATCTGTCCGACACGAGTATTCTGTACAGTCAGATTTACACGCTCTACAGGAGTGTAGATAGAATCAATCGGGATCACGCCGATCGGAAGATCTTCCTTCTTGTTCTTATCCGAGCTTACATAACCTCTTCCTTTTGTGATGGTCAGCTCCATGTAAAGCTTGCTGTCTGCTCCACCGTTCAGCGTAGCAATGACAACATCCGGATTCATGATTTCAATATCAGAATCCACCTGAATATCAGCGCCTGTTACAACGCCTTCTCCTTCAAATTCGATATAAGCTGTTTTTGGTTCGTCTGTTTCTGAAGTGTTTTTAATCGCCAATGTCTTCAGATTCATGATAATCTCAGTAACGTCTTCCTTCACTCCCGGAATGGAACTGAATTCATGAAGTACACCATCGATCTTTACCTGGCTAATTGCAGCTCCAGGCAGAGAGGACAGCATAATTCTTCTCAGACTGTTTCCGAGTGTTGTTCCGTAGCCTCTTTCCAGCGGCTCCACAACAAATCTGCCGTATCTTTTATCTTCTGACATTTCTGTGATTTCGATATTCGGTTTATTAAAATCAAACACTATAAGTTCCCTCCTGCTATCAGCACGTTTTACGGGTTATTATTTAGAATATAATTCGACGATCAGCATTTCATCAACCGGTACATCGATCTCATCGCGTGTCGGAAGTTCCTTTACTGTTCCTTTTAAGCTTTCTGCATCTACATCTAACCATGCCGGTACAAGACGTCCTGCTGTTACCTCAAGGATATCTTTATATCTCTGAGAACCTTTGCATTTCTCTTTGATTTCGATTACATCGCCGGCCTTTACAAGGTAGGACGGAATGTTCACCTGCTTGCCGTTTACGAGTACGTGCTTGTGATCAACGATCTGTCTTGCTTCGCGTCTTGTTCTGGCAAATCCCATACGGAAGATGATGTTGTCAAGACGTGTTTCAAGAAGGATCATCAGGTTTGTACCTGTCATACCGTTCATCTGTTTTGCTCTCTTGTAGTAGTTACGGAACGGTTTTTCTAATACGCCGTAGATGAATTTTGCTTTCTGCTTTTCACGTAACTGAAGTGCATACTCGCTCATTTTTCTATTAGATCTTTTTAACTGTCTTTTGGACTTTTTATCAATTCCTAAATAAATCGGATCCATTCCGAGGGAACGGCATCTTTTCAGAACCGGAACTCTATTTACTGCCATGCTCTTTTCCTCCTAATTAGACTCTTCTACGTTTTGGTGGGCGGCAACCATTGTGTGGTACCGGAGTTACATCTTTGATGCTTGTTACATCAATTCCGCATGCCTGAAGCGCACGGATTGCTGCTTCTCTTCCTGAACCTGGTCCCTTTACCATAACGTCTACTGATTTCAGACCATGTACTAATGCTGCCTTAGCTGCTGTCTCAGCTGCCATCTGTGCTGCATATGGAGTAGATTTCCTTGAACCTCTAAATCCCAGACCGCCGGCACTTGCCCATGATAAAGCATTTCCCTGTGCATCTGTCAGAGTAACGATTGTGTTATTGAAAGATGACTGAATATGTGCCTGTCCATGTTCAACGTTTTTCTTGACACGTTTTTTTGTTACTTTCTTTGCAACTTTCTTTGCCATTTAAACTAACCTACTTTCTTGAATATTGTGTACTATTTCTTCTTATTTGCTACTGTTCTCTTCGGACCTTTTCTTGTTCTGGCATTTGTCTTTGTCTTCTGTCCACGAACCGGAAGTCCTTTTCTATGACGGATTCCTCTGTAGCATCCGATTTCCTGTAATCTCTTGATGTTCATAGCGATCTCTCTTCTAAGATCACCTTCAACAACCTGAGTTTCATCGATAACAGAGCTGATTCTCTTAACTTCTTCGTCTGTCAGATCTCTGCATCTTGTGTCAGGATTTACTCCTGCTTCTGTTAAGATACGGTTGGAACTTACTCTTCCGATTCCGTAGATGTAAGTCAGACCGATTTCTACACGTTTGTCTCTTGGTAAGTCAACACCTGCAATACGAGCCATACTTGTTTTCCTCCATTTTTACATGTTTTGTTTCATATTGTCTTTAACTGGGGCATACCGTATTTGACGGAATACTGATGTGCCCAGGCATATCCGGTATGTTAAATATGCCCTTTCCGGCAACCTTTGGGTTCATGACTGCCGGTATTAGAAGCAATATACAATGGCCCATCCTGCGGTGCCTTGTATATTTAAAATAGCGCTACACACCGCCTGGCGTGTCACACTATCAGCCGCCTAATTCATGTTCCAAATCACTGCTTTGTCAGCCTGATTAGCCCTGACGCTGTTTGTGCTTCGGATTTTCGCAGATAATTCTGATACTGCCTTTTCTCTTGATAACTTTGCATTTTTCGCAAATCGGTTTTACTGATGATCTAACCTTCATGTCAAATCCTCCTTTCATACCTTGTAAACCTACTGTTGCTGCCGATTGTGCGGACTTCGCCCACGAACGGCATCTAATATTATAGTTTTTCTCTCTTCAAAAGTCAATACTTTTTTTATTTATCTCTCCAGATAATTCTTCCTTTAGATAAATCATACGGTGAAAGTTCCAGAGTTACTTTGTCACCCGGTAAGATTTTGATAAAATTCATACGGAGCTTTCCACTGATGTGTGCAAGCACCTGGTGTCCGTTTTCCAGTTCAACCTGGAACATTGCGTTTGGCAGTTTCTCAACAACAGTTCCTTCAATTTCGATTACGTC
Source organism: Pseudoflavonifractor sp. BSD2780061688st1 E11 (assembly GCF_005844125.1). Lineage (NCBI taxonomy): Bacteria > Bacillati > Bacillota > Clostridia > Eubacteriales > Oscillospiraceae > Pseudoflavonifractor > Pseudoflavonifractor sp. BSD2780061688st1 E11. The sequence goes on along the minus strand of NZ_SPHM01000026.1, from coordinate 13,063 downwards.
AGCCTTTGACATGCTGTTCCTCCTTTTTGAATCCCTTTTACATGTGTTCTTTCTGATATTTTTTTATGAATGAACGGATGGAAATATCCGTCATTTCCTTCTCTTCCAGCTTTTCTTTGATCAGCTGGACATGCATGACTTTTTTTGTTTTCGGCCTCTCCATAGTCCGGATCTTCCCGTCCGAAAGCAGAAGCATCTGATCTCTTTCTTCTATTATAATATAAAGCTTTCCTTTGTCATGCCCTGCAAGTGATCTCACAAGCATTCCCGGTTCATAACTTAACATCTAAGTCTCCTCTTTGCCCTCTTCCTCCGACAATGTCAAAATTTTCGGTTCTCCCTCTGTAATCAGAATGGTATTTTCATAGTGTGCGGAAGGTTTCCTGTCTTTTGTCACCACAGTCCAGCCATCCCTCATCCATTTGACATCCGCTGTCCCAAGATTAATCATCGGTTCAACCGCAAGGGTCATTCCTGCCTTCAGCCTCAGTCCTCTGCGCGGCATTGCGAAGTTTGGAATCTGGGGATCTTCATGCAGCTTCGTTCCGATCCCGTGGCCGCAAAGTTCCCTGACAACTCCATACCCGAAATATCCGGCATATGTTCCGATTGCGCGGGAAATATCATATAAATGATAACCCTCTTTTGCATATTTCATACCTTCAAAGAAACTTTGCCTCGTCACTTCCACGAGTTTTCTGACTTCTTCTCCCGCATCTCCCAGTATGTGCGTCCTGGCAGCATCGGAATGATAGCCTTTGTAAATAACCCCTGCATCCAGAGAAACGATATCTCCTTCTCTTATGATTCTGTGCCGGTCCGGAATTCCATGTACGACTTCCTCATTGACAGATACACAGATCGAAGCCGGATATCCATTATAACCGAGGAAGGAGGGAGTGCATCCGTAACTTCGGATGATCTCCTCCCCCAGATGATCAATATCAGCGGTTGACATCCCCGGCCGGATTCCCTTTCCAAGCTCCCTGTGAACTTCTCCAAGAATTCTTCCGGCTTCCGTCATCAACTCTATCTCGCGGGCTGATTTGATTTTCACGGACATTTTTATTCTCCAAGAATTTTTACAATTGCTGCGAATACGTCGTCAATGTCGACTGTTCCGTCTACTTCACGCAGAATACCTGCATTGTTGTAGTAGTCAATCAGCGGCTGTGTCTGCTCATGGTATACGTTCAAGCGCTTCTGAACTGTTTCCGGTTTGTCGTCATCTCTCAAAATCAGCTCTTTACCGCAAACATCGCAGATATTCTCCTGTTTCGGCGCAGCATAGACAATATGGTATGTAGCTCCACATCCGACACACGCTCTTCTTCCGCCCATACGGTTTACAATATTCTCATCCGGAACATCTACATCAATTGCATAATCCATTTTTTCACCAAGTGCGGCAAGTGCCTTGTCAAGAGCCTCTGCCTGCGGAATTGTACGCGGAAATCCGTCGAGTACATATCCGTTTTTGCAGTCATCCTGTTTTACACGGTCAATTACAAGATCTACTGTCAGTTCGTCCGGCACAAGAAGTCCCTGATCCATGTATTCTTTTGCTTTTTTTCCAAGTTCTGTTCCCTCTTTAATATTTGCCCGGAAAATGTCTCCCGTGGAAATGTGAGGAATCTGGTATTTTGCCGCGATCTTCTTTGCCTGGGTTCCTTTACCTGCCCCCGGTGCACCTAACATAATTACTTTCATACTGCGTACCTCCATATTATCTCTTTATAGAACTTTAACTCGCGAAAAAATTTTCCGCGAGCTAAAATCATCAGGTATTTAAAAATCCTTTGTAATTACGAACAAGCATCATGGATTCGACTTTCTTGATTGTTTCCAGAACGACACCTACGATAATAATCATGGATGTTCCTCCGAAAGAAACATTTGCACCGAATACTCCGTTGAAGAAGAACGGAATAATCTGTACAATTACAAGACCGCACGCTCCGATGAAAATGATATAATTCAGGATCTTTGTCAAATATTCGACCGTCGGTTTTCCTGGTCTGATACCAAGGATAAAACCTCCGCTTTTTTTCATATTGTTTGCAATTTCCATCGGATTGAATGTAATACTCGTATAGAAATATGCAAAAAATACTGTCAGGAGGATATATACGATTAATCCCCATGAATACTGAAGATTTGATGGATCACACCAGTTGTTTGAATTCAGTCCTCTCAGTATTTCACTTCCGATACCGTCCCCGTCTCCTTTTCCAAGGAAAGAAGCGATAACAATAGGGAACTGCATCAGAGAAGATGCGAAGATAACCGGGATTACTCCTGCTGTGTTAACCTTCAGTGGAATATTGGTAGACTGCCCGCCTATTGTTTTTCTTCCGACAACCTTCTGAGAATACTGTACCGGAATCTTCCGAACCGCATCCTGCAGAATGATAACAAAAACAATCACTACAAGCAGAATCAACAGGATAATAACAGCCGCGAGAGCTGCATTAGCAAGACTTTTACCGCTTATAAACTGACTGTATAACGTCACGAAGTCCTGTGGAATTCTGGAGAGAATGTTGATCAGAAGTACGATGGAAATACCGTTTCCAACACCTTTTTCTGTAATACGTTCACCAATCCACATCAACAAAGTAGAACCGGCTGTCAGTGTCATGATGACAACAGCTGCATTCACAAAATTAAACTCTACAAGAAGACCCTGACGTCCAAATCCGATTGCCATTGCAGCAGACTCGATTAATGCGAGCGCAACTGTAAGATAACGCGTAATCGCCGTCATCTTCTTTCTTCCTTCTTCTCCTTCTTTCTGGAGCTCTTCCAACTTCGGAATCGCAATTGTAAGAAGCTGAACGATAATTGAGGAAGTGATGTACGGCGTAATGCTCAACGCAAAAACGGACATCTGGGTAAAGGAACCTCCGGTAAATGCATCAAAAAAGTTAAATGCATCTCCGGTCTGGCTCGCAAAAAAGTTCTGGATGTATGTCGGATCCACCCCCGGTGTCGGGAGTTCGGATCCGAGTCTTACAACAATCAGCATCAAAAATGTGAAGAACAGTCTCTGTCTGATCTCTTCAACCTGAAATGCCCTACGGACTGTCTGAAGCAATTAGATCACCTCTGCTTTTCCACCAAGAGCCTCAATTTTAGCTTTTGCGCCTTCGCTGAAAGCATTAGCCTGAACTGTAAGCTTTTTGGTTAACTCTCCATTTCCAAGAATCTTAACGCCGTCTTTCGGGTTCTTAATGATTCCTTTTTCGATTAAAGCTGCTACTGAAACAACTGCATCATTTTCAAATGCTTCTAATGCGCTTACATTGATACCAACGATTTCCTTTGTGTTTCTGTTTGTGAAACCTCTCTTCGGAATACGTCTGTATAATGGCATCTGTCCACCTTCAAATCCCGGTCTTGTTGCTCCGGAACGTGCTTTCTGACCTTTGTGTCCTTTTCCGGCTGTCTTACCATTTCCAGATCCGTGTCCACGGCCTCTTCTGAAATTATCGCTGTGTTTTGAACCATCAGCTGGTCTTAAATTTGATAAGTCCATTATGACACCTCCTTATCTGATATTAAGCTTCTTCTTCCATTTTTACTAAATGTCTTACCTGCTGTACCATACCTCTTGTTGCAGCATTGTCCGGAAGTACAACTGTTTTGTGCATCTTCTTTAAACCTAATGCTTCAACTGTTTTTTTATGCTTCGGAATGGCACCGATTGTTGATTTCACTAATGTGATTTTCAAATTTGCCATGTTAACCGTCCTCCTTAGCCTACGATCTCTTCAATAGATTTGCCGCGAAGTCTTGCAACGTCCTCCGGTGTCTTTACATTCTTCAGGCCGTTCAGAGTAGCGAGTACTACGTTCTGTTTGTTGTTGGAACCTAAAGATTTTGTACGGATATTCTTGATTCCTGCCATCTCGATCACGGCACGGGCCGGACCGCCGGCAATAACTCCGGTACCTTCCGGAGCGTTTTTCAGAAGTACTGTTGCGCTTCCGAATTTTCCATACATATCATGAGTGATACTTTCTTCATCATTCAGTGCAACTGTGATGATGTTTTTCATTGCGTCTTCTTTTCCTTTGCGGATTGCTTCCGGAATTTCTGCCGCTTTACCTAAACCTGCACCAACATGGCCTTTTCCATCGCCGACAACTACTAAAGCTGTGAATCTGAAGTGACGGCCACCTTTAACAACTTTGGTTACACGTTTAATTGATACTACTTTTTCATTTAACTCTAACTGACTAGCATCAATGTGATTACGTCTCATCTGTGTTTTCCTCCTCAACTTCTAGAATTCCAGTCCAGCTTCTCTAGCTGCGTCTGCTAATGCTTTGACTTTTCCCTGATATATAAAGCCGCCTCTGTCAAAGACAACTTCCTTGATTCCCTTTTCCAGAGCTTTCTTAGCAATAACCGTTCCAAGATATGCTGCTGCTTCTACATTGTTGGTTTTTTCCAGTTCTGCTTTCACGTCCTTCTGAAGAGTGGAAGCTGATACCAGAGTGTTTCCAACTGTATCATCGATGATCTGAGCATACATATGATTGTTGCTTCTGAATACAGCAAGACGTGGTCTTTCAGCTGTACCGCTGAAACGGTTGCGTAACTTTCTATGCTTGTTTAAACGAACTTCGCTTCTTGATTTTTTGCTAACCATTTTCACACTCTCCTTACTTATTTCTTACCAGTTTTACCAACTTTACGTCTGATAACTTCATCAGCATACTTGATACCTTTGCCCTTGTAAGGTTCCGGTCTTCTCTTGTCTCTGATTTCAGCTGCGTATTGGCCAACTTTTTCTTTGCTGATACCTTTAACAATGATTTTGTTCTGTCCTTCAAGTACAGTTTCAATTCCTTCCGGATCTTCCATCTCTACCGGATGAGAGTATCCAAGGCTTAATGTAAGTTTCTTTCCGGCTTTTGCCGCTCTGTAACCAACACCGTTTACTTCAAGAACTTTCTGGTATCCTTCAGTTACACCGATCACCATGTTGTTGATCAGCGTTCTTGTAAGACCATGTAAAGATTTCATTTTCTTTAAGTCGTTCGGTCTTGTAACCACGATTGTATTGTCTTCTTTTTTGATTTCCATTTCAACTGGAAGTTCTCTTACGAGAGTTCCTTTTGGACCTGTTACAGTCACTTTATTGTTCTCTGCAATTTCTACAGTTACTCCTTCCGGGATTGCAACCGGAAGTCTTCCGATACGTGACATAACGTATACCTCCTACACTTAAATTTTCGGAACGGACCTGATCCGCTCTGTTTTCAGTTTCATGGGGATCATATCCCTATATACATGCCTCGCTCCGTGCGCCTAAGCTCAAACTTCGCCTGCGGCTCGTTTTCGCTAACGCTTGGGAGCAGCCTTCACACTAACCTCGCACTGCGCTTGCGCTTGTGCTCGCCAAGTGTTCAGTGCTTACCATACGAAGCAGAGTACTTCTCCGCCAACACCGAGTTTTCTTGCTTCTTTGTCTGTTACTACACCCTGGTTTGTGGAGATGATTGCTGTTCCAAGTCCACCAAGTACTTTCGGGAGCTCTTCCTTGCCTGCGTATACACGAAGACCCGGTTTAGAGATTCTCTTTAATCCTGTAATAACTTTTTCGTTCTTATCAGCGCCGTATTTTAATGTAATTCTGATTGTTTTGAAGCTTCCTTCATCAATCAGATCATATTTTGTAATATATCCTTCGTTTACAAGGATGTCTGCGATAGCGACTTTCATTTTGGAAGCCGGTACATCTACTGTATCATGTTTTGCAGTGTTTGCGTTACGAATTCTTGTAAGCATATCTGCGATTGGATCACTCATAGTCATTTTCAATTTCCTCCTTATGGAATGGTTCATTTTGTTTCCTGACTGCGGATATCCTTTTTCAAGGAGTTCTCCGGAACATGCCGGAGAGCAGCCTTTCGCCCCGCACATCCCGGTCAGGGATGAGCGTAAAGCAGTTAACGGGCCTACCAGCTTGCTTTCTTTACTCCCGGAATTTCTCCTTTGTAAGCTAATTCACGGAAGCAGATACGGCAAATACCATATTTTCTTAAATATGCATGCGGACGGCCGCAGATTTTACAGCGATTGTATTCTCTTGTGGAGAATTTCTGTTTGCGCTGCTGTTTGATTTTCATTGCTGTCTTTGCCATGATTTTCCTCCTTTACTACTTTGCGAATGGCATGTTGAACTGTTTCAGTAATTCACGAGCTTCTTCGTCTGTCTTTGCAGTTGTTACGAAGATTACGTCCATACCGCGAACTTTGTCAACCTTATCGTATTCGATTTCCGGGAAAATCAGCTGTTCTTTGATTCCAAGGGCATAATTTCCTCTTCCGTCAAATGCGTTCGGATTTACACCTCTGAAGTCACGTACACGAGGAAGTGCAAGGTTGATCAGACGATCAACGAACTCGTACATTTTTTCACCTCTTAATGTAACTTTACATCCGATCGGCATACCCTCTCTGATTTTGAAGTTAGCCACGGACTTTTTAGCCTTTGTTGTAACTGCTTTCTGACCTGTGATTGTCTCCATGTCAGCAATAGCAGATTCCAGAAGTTTGTGGTTTTCTTTAGCTTCACCTACGCCCATGTTGATAACAACTTTGTCGAGCTTCGGTACTTCCATAATGTTTTTATATCCAAATTTCTTGATCAGAGCGTCTACGATCTCGTTCTGATACTGTTCTTTTAATCTACTCAAAGCGCTGGACCTCCTTTCTCGAATTAATCAATCACTTCGCCTGTTGATTTAGCGTAACGTACTTTCTTGTCTCCGTCCATCTTGAAACCTACTCTTGTAGCTTTTCCCTTGTGAACGTACATTACGTTAGATGCATCAATAGGTCCTTCCTGATGGATGATGCCGCCTTCCTGATTAGAAGCACTTGGTTTTGTGTGCTTTGTCAGCATGTTGACACCCTCTACCAGAACTCTTCCGTTCTTTCTGTCAACGGAAATTACTTTGCCTTCTTTGTCTTTATCTTTTCCAGCGATAACTTTAACAGTGTCGCCTTTTTTAATTTTCATAGTTGACATTCTCAGGTACCTCCTTATAATACTTCCGGAGCCAGAGATACGATCTTCATGAACTGTTTCTCACGAAGTTCTCTCGCAACTGGTCCAAAAATACGAGTTCCTCTTGGGTTCTTGTCGTCTCTGATAATAACAGCAGCATTTTCATCGAATTTGATGTAGGAACCATCTTTACGACGTGCGCCTTTTACTGTACGAACAACGACAGCCTTTACAACGTCACCTTTTTTAACAACGCCGCCTGGTGTTGCGTCTTTAACAGAAGCAACGATCACATCTCCGATATTTGCATATCTTCTTGTAGAACCGCCCATAACACGGATACAAAGTAATTCTTTAGCACCTGTGTTATCTGCTACTTTTAATCTGCTTTCTTGCTGAATCATGCAGGTAACCTCCTTATATTCTGCTCCATCGTGAAATTATTTCACTTTTTCCATTATTTCCACAAGTCTCCATCTCTTGTCCTTGGACAGCGGTCTTGTTTCCATAACTTTTACTTTATCTCCAATGTTGCATTCGTTGTTTTCGTCATGTGCTTTTAATTTGTAAGTTCTCTTCACGATTTTGTTGTAAAGCGGGTGTTTCACATGGTCTTCAACTGCAACTACGATTGTTTTGTCCATTTTGTCGCTGACAACCTTACCAACTCTTGTTTTTCTCAGGTTTCTTTCCACGTTCATTCCCTCCTTACTCAGCCTTTGCCATCTCAGTCATCACTGTCTGGATTCTGGCAATATTCTTTCTTACTTCTTTGATCCTGCTTGTATTTTCAAGCTGATTCGTTGCGTTCTGGAATCTCAGGTTGAAGAGTTCCTTTTTAGCAGCTACTAATTCTTCATTCAATTCTGAAACTGATTTTTTTCTTAAATCTTCTACAAATGCATTAATTTTCACTGTTATCACCGCCTTCTAAGTCTGCGCGAGAAACGATTTTACATTTACAAGGTAATTTGTGCATTGCAAGACGCAGCGCTTCACGTGCAACTTCTTCCGGTACTCCGGAAAGTTCGAACATAACACGTCCTGGTTTTACAACTGCTACCCAGTATTCAAGAGTACCTTTTCCGGAACCCATACGCGTTTCAGCTGGTTTCGTAGTTACAGGTTTATCTGGGAAAATCTTGATCCAGACTTTACCACCACGTTTGATATAACGAGTCATAGCAACACGGGCAGCTTCGATCTGGTTGGAACGGATCCAGCAAGGTTCCATTGCCACAAGACCATATTCACCGTTAGTAATCTTATTTCCGCGTAAAGCCTTACCTCTCATGGAGCCACGGAACTGTTTACGACGTTTTACTCTTTTTGGCATTAACATTATTTATCGCTCCCTTCCTGATTAGCCTTTGTTGGAAGAACTTCGCCTTTGTATACCCAGACTTTCACACCTACTTTTCCGTAAGTTGTGTCTGCCTCAGCGAATCCATAGTCAATGTCTGCACGAAGTGTCTGAAGCGGAATTGTTCCTTCGCTGTAGAACTCTGTACGAGCCATATCAGCTCCGCCAAGACGTCCGGAAACGGATGTTTTCACACCAAGCGCTCCTGCCTTCATTGTTCTGCTCATGCAGGACTTCATAGCACGTCTGAAAGAAATACGGTTTTCAAGCTGAAGTGCGATGTTTTCAGCAACGAGCTGAGCGTCTCTGTCCGGTTTCTTTACTTCTTTGATGTCAACGATAACTTTCTTGTCTGTCATCTTCTGAAGTTCTGCTTTCACTTTCTCGATTTCAGAACCGCCTTTACCGATTACCACACCCGGTTTTGCTGTGTAAACGATGATTTTTACACGGTCAGATGCTCTTTCGATCTCGATCTTTGCGATTCCGGCACTGTATAATTTATTCTTAAGAAATTTTCTGATTTTGTGGTCTTCAACCAGATTGTCGCCGAAGTCTTTTTCTGCATACCATCTGGAATCCCAGTCTTTGATGATACCGACTCTCAATCCGTGTGGATTAACCTTCTGTCCCATGATTGCCCTCCTTATCTTTCATCTAACACAAGTGTAATGTGGCTCATTCTCTTTTCGATTCTGTAAGCTCTACCCTGTGCTCTTGGTCTGATACGTTTCATTGTAGGTCCTTTGTTCGCATAGCATTCTGCGATGTAAAGGTTTTCTGGTGACATACCGTTATTGTTTTCAGCGTTTGCGATTGCTGATTCTAATAATTTCTTAATCAAGCTGGAAGCATATCTTGGGTTGTATGTTAAAATTCCAAGTGCTGTTGTTACATCCTTACCTCTGATGGCATCTAATACGAAGCATGCTTTCTGCACAGAGACTCTTGCGTAGGATAACTTAGCTGATGGTCTTGTGTCTTTGTTCGCATTTCTTTCTCTTTTAATCTGAGATCTATGTCCCTTAGCCATGGATGAACCCTCCTTTCGAATACACGTTTATTATCTTACTCTGGATTTCTTTTCGTCTTTTCCATGTCCTCTGTATGTTCTTGTTGCAACAAACTCTCCAAGTTTGTGTCCAACCATATCTTCTGTGATATATACCGGGACATGTTTTCTTCCGTCATGAACGGCAATTGTATGACCGATCATCATCGGGAAAATTGTAGAACGGCGGGACCATGTCTTGATAACAGACTTGTCTCCGGATTCGTTCATAGCTTCTACTTTTTTCAGTAAACTCGCATCTGCGAATGGTCCTTTTTTAAGTGAACGAGCCATTAGGTTTAACCTCCTTCAAAACTGTTTATTTGATAGCTTTTCCGTCACGTCTTCTTACGATCAGCTTATTAGACGCTTTGTTTTTCTTTCTTGTCTTAAGACCAAGTGCCGGTTTGCCCCAAGGTGTAGACGGGCCTGGACGTCCAATACCAGTCTTACCTTCACCACCACCGTGCGGATGGTCATTCGGGTTCATAACAGAACCACGAACTGTAGGTCTGATGCCCATATGGCGTTTACGTCCTGCTTTACCGATGTTGATCAGGTTGTGTTCGCCGTTTCCAACAACACCAACTGATGCACGGCATACAAGCGGTACCATTCTCATTTCGCCTGAAGGAAGACGAAGTGTAGCGTATTTTCCTTCTTTAGCCATTAACTGAGCGCTGTTACCAGCGGAACGAACGAGCTGTCCGCCTCTTCCTGGATAAAGCTCAATGTTGTGAATCTGTGTACCAACCGGGATTTCAGAGAGCGGCAGGCAGTTTCCTACTCTTACTTCCGCTTCCGGTCCATTCATAACTGTCATTCCGTCTGTCAGTCCCTGCGGTGCAAGGATGTAAGCTTTTTCGCCGTCTGCGTAGCAGATCAGAGCGATGTTGGCTGTTCTGTTCGGATCGTACTCGATACCGATTACCTTTGCCGGAATTCCATCTTTATTTCTCTTAAAATCGATAATTCTGTATTTTCTCTTAGCTCCGCCTCCGCGGTGTCTTACTGTAATTTTACCCTGAGCGTTACGACCAGCTGTTTTGCTCTTGGATGCAAGCAGAGATTTCTCTGGAGTTGTCTTTGTGATCTCAGCAAAATCAGATCCGGTCATCTGTCTTCTGGAAGGTGTATATGGGCTGTATGTTTTAATTCCCATTACTGTATCTCCTTTCGTTATCTAATTATTGGTTTCACGGATTTGCACCGTTTATTTTCTCTATATCCTAGAGTCCCTGGAAGATTTCGATCTCTGCGCTTTCTTCTGTAAGAGCTACGATCGCTTTCTTCGTCTTAGCAGTTTTTCCGTATGTCATGCCACGGCGTTTTGTCTTTCCGTCCTGGTTCATTGTATTAACACTCTTTACTTTTGTTCCAGCGAACATTTTTTCAACTGCTTCTTTGATCTGAGTCTTGTTAGCTTCCGGATGAACAAGGAATGTGTATTTCTTGTCAGCCATAAGCCCCATGCTTTTTTCTGTAATCACCGGTTTCAGGATTACGTCATAATACTGAATGTTTGCCATTATGCGTACACCTCCTCGATTGCCTCTACAGCTGCTTTTGTAGCAATCACTGTATTGTATTTCAGGATATCATACACATTGATTGTATTAGTGCGTGCAGTCTTAACATCGGCAATGTTTCTTGCAGAAAGCTCAGCCTTTGTGTTGCCGTCTTCTAATACCACTAATGCTTTGGATACGTTTAAGTTGCTTAATACATTCTGGAATTTCTTTGTTTTGATTTCATCGAAATTCATTTCATCTACTACGATGAACTTGTTCTCTTCTACTCTGGATGTCAGAGCGGATTTCAGAGCTGCTCTCTTTTCTTTCTTGTTTAATTTGAAAGAGTAGTCTCTCGGTGTCGGAGCAAATACCACTCCACCGCCTGTCCACTGCGGAGCTCTTGTTGATCCCTGTCTTGCATGACCTGTTCCTTTCTGTCTCCACGGTTTTCTTCCGCCGCCGGATACTTCAGAACGAGTCTTTGCTTTCTGTGTTCCCTGACGTTTATTTGCAAGCTGCTGTACAACTGCCATGTGCACAAGGTGTTCGTTAACTTCAACACCGAAAATAGCATCATTTAAGTCAATCGTACCAACTTCTTTACCTTCGATATTGTAAACAGCTACGTTTGCCATTACTATGTTCCTCCTTTCCTCTCAAAAACCTAAATACTCTTTACTGTTTCTTTGATTGTTACTAAAGATTTTTTAGGTCCTGGCACGGAACCTTTTACTAAGAGCAGATTGTTTTCCGCATCAACTCTTACTACTTCAAGATTCTGAATTGTGATCTTCTTGCTTCCCATGTGTCCCGGCATTTTCTTTCCTTTGAATACCTTGCTCGGATCGGAAGCCGCACCGTTGGAACCTGCGTGACGGTGGAATTTGGAACCGTGTGTCATAGGTCCTCTGTGCTGATTATGTCTCTTGATTGCACCCTGGAATCCTTTACCTTTGGACATTGCTGTTGCATCTACCTTATCTCCTACCGCGAAGATATCAGCTTTGATTTCCTGTGCAAGTGCATATTCTTCTGCATTGTCAAATTTGAATTCTTTTACGAATCTCTTTCCGGATACTCCAGCTTTGTCGAAGTGTCCTTTCTCAGCTTTTGTCACACCATTTCTGTGGACAATTTCTTTCTTGCCGCTCTTGTCTACATTGACAATCTTTTCTTTCTTGTCAACGAATCCAACCTGAACAGCCTTGTAACCATCGTTCTCAACTGTCTTGATCTGTGTTACAACACAAGGACCAGCCTGAAGAACAGTTACCGGAGTTAATACTCCATCTTCGTTGAAGATTTGAGTCATTCCGACTTTTGTTGCTAAAATAGCTTTCTTCATTATGTTTACCTCCTGTGATTTACAGCGGAACGGACATGCATCCGTTCATCCTAAATTTTAGGAATACTGCTTTCTTATTTTTGTTTCATTTTGATATCGATGTACACACCTGCCGGCATTTCCAGTCTGGATAATGCATCAACTGTCTTCTGTGTTGGTGTGATGATATCAATCAGTCTTTTATGAGTTCTCTGCTCGAACTGCTCTCTGGAATCTTTGTATTTGTGAACAGCTCTCAGGATTGTAACTACTTCCTTCTTTGTCGGAAGCGGTACCGGTCCGCTCACCTTTGCTCCATTTTTCTTTACAGTTTCGATAATTTTCTTGGCAGATGCATCAACCAGCTGATGATCATATGCCTTCAGTGTGATTCTCATTACTTGACTTGCCATAAAAAAAGTCGCCTCCTTTTCGTACTTTCAAACTCAGTACGACAAGCGGTGACTGTACACTCTCCCGTGCGTGTCCACATCGACTCACACGTTGTTACCATGTTTCAATGGATGTTATTGATTCGTACAGTGACTTGTCGCCAGTTTCCTAACTTGACATTCGCTCCGCGGAAAAACCTGCCATTTCCAGGCAGCAACCTCACGTTTCATCGCTATCATGTCACAGCTTTTTCAGTATATATGAAACAATATAAATTTGCAAGCCCTTTTTACATTTTTTTGTATTTTTTTTGATACACTGAACTGAAAAGTTTATTTCCACTTTAAATGGGCTAAAGTGGATTTTAGTCTTACGCTTATTTCTACTTCCATTC
>NZ_SPHM01000025.1:0-54278 GCF_005844125.1 Pseudoflavonifractor sp. BSD2780061688st1 E11 | reverse complement strand
AAAAACACATAAAAAGAAACCCCCAATTCCCCCATGAATGGGGGCTAGGGGGCTGAAGTGTCGAAGACACTTTTTTAGTGGAAATGCTGAACTTATAGAACTTATCGAAAAAATGTATAGAAAGATTGAATAAAAAAACTTGATAATTGTAAGACAAAATCATATAATAGGGATAAAGAACAAGAAAAAAGATAACAAAGTTTTTTTTTGACTTAAAGTTATCGCGATTACAAAGAAGGAGGGATTTACCTATGAAATTGGAATTAGGGAAGATTAAGATCGACGATATCCAATTTGCAGAAAAGACATATGTGAAAGACCATGTGCTCTATGTCAATAAGGAAGAAGTGGAAGCGCTTGTTCTGGAAGATGACAAATTGATCGGCTGCAGCCTTGACATCGCCCGTCCGGGTGACAGCACACGTATTACACCGGTGAAGGATGTAATCGAACCTAGAGTAAAAGTATCAGGCGGAGAGATTTTCCCTGGAGTTGTAGGGAAAGTAACACCGACAGTAGGCGAAGGAAGAACACATGCGCTGGACGGATGCTGCGTAGTTACCGTTGGACGGATTGTTGGTTTCCAGGAAGGTGTTATCGACATGAGCGGACCGGCAGCAGATTACTGTCCGTTTTCCAAGACTGTAAATCTCTGTGTTGTAATCGAACCTCAGGAAGGGCTTGAGACCCACGTATATGAAAAAGCGGGAAGAATGGCAGGACTGAAAGTTGCAGCTTACCTTGGAGAAGCAGGAAGAAACATTGAACCGGATACACTGGAAACATATGAGACGAAGCCGATTTTTGAGCAGGCCGCAATGTATCCTGATCTTCCGAAAGTAGGATATATCCACATGCTTCAGTCACAGGGACTCCTCCACGATACATATTACTATGGAGTTGACGCAAAACAGTTCGTACCGACATTCATGTATCCGACAGAGATCATGGACGGCGCGATCGTATCCGGAAACTGTGTAGCTCCGTGTGACAAGGTTACGACCTATCACCACTTCCACAACCCGGTTATCGAGGACTGCTATAAGCATCACGGAAAAGACATCAACTTTATGGGTGTCATCCTTACGAATGAAAACGTATTCCTTGCTGATAAAGAGAGACATTCTGACATGGTTGCAAAACTGGCAGAATGGATGGGACTTGATGGCGTACTGATCACAGAGGAAGGATACGGAAATCCGGATACCGACCTGATGATGAACTGCCGTAAAGTAGAACGCAAAGGCGTGAAAGTAGTTCTGATCACAGACGAATTCCCGGGAAAAGACGGAAAATCCCAGTCTCTGGCAGATACATGCGATGAGGCGGATGCACTTTCCTCCTGTGGACAGGGAAATGCGACATTACAGTTCCCGGCTATGGACAAAGTGATCGGTACTATGGATTACATCGAAAGCCAGATCGGCGGATGGGCAGGATGTGTCAATGAAGACGGTTCCTTTGAGGCAGAGCTTCAGATCATCATTGCATCTACGATCGCAAACGGCTTTAACCACCTTGCAGCAAGGGGATATTAAGATTTGGAAGGAGGATCCAAAATGGCAAAATATAAAATTGTTCATTATATTAACCAGTTCTTTGCCGGTATCGGCGGTGAGGAAAAGGCAGATTACAAACCGGAAGTAAGAGAAGAGGCTCTTGGACCAGGAGCAGCTCTTGCACAGGCTCTTGGTGAAGATTATGAAATCGTAGCTACAGTAATCTGCGGTGACAACTATTTCGGAGAAAATCTGGATGAAGCAACCGATACGATTATCGACATGGTAAAGAAATATGAACCGGACGTCTTCTTTGCAGGACCGGCATTCAACGCAGGACGTTACGGCGTTGCATGTGGAACGATCTGTAAAGCAGTGGAAGAAAGACTCGGTATTCCGGTGCTGACAGCAGCCTATGAGGAGAACCCTGGTGTTGATATGTTCCGCAAGGACGTGATCATAGTAAAGACAGGAAACTCCGCAGCTACAATGAGAAAAGTACTTCCGTCCATCGTAAATCTGATCAAGAAGATGGCAACAGGCGAAGAGATTCTTGGACCGAATGAAGAAAATTATCACGAAAGAGGAATCCGTGTCAACTACTTCGCGGAAGAAAGAGGATCCGAACGTGCCATCAAGATGCTTGTAAAGAAGATGAAAGGCGAGCCGTTTGAGACAGACCTTCCGATGCCGAAATTTGACAGGGTACCGCCTGCACCGGCAATCAAGGATATCAAACATGCGAAGATCGCGGTTGTTACTTCCGGTGGTGTTGTTCCGGTTGGAAACCCGGATCATATCGAATCTTCCAATGCAACGAAGTTCGGAATCTACTCCATCGAAGGAAAAGATTCTATGAGCCCGGAAGAGTTTACAACAATCCATGGTGGATATGACCGTCAGTTCGTTATGGCAAATCCGAACCTGGTAGTTCCGCTTGATGTACTTCGTGAAATGGAAAGAGACGGAGAGTTCGGTGAACTCGTAAACTTCTTCTGTACAACAACAGGTACAGGAACTGCGACAGGATCTGCAGCAAAATTTGGTGATGAGATCGGTAAGATCCTCACAGAACAGGAGCATGTTGACGGGGTTATCCTCGTCAGCACATGAGGTACCTGTACTCGTTGCGGTGCAACGATGGTTAAAGGAATCGAAAAATATGGGGTTCCGGTAGTACATATGGCAACGGTAGTTCCGATTTCCCTGACAATCGGCGCCAACAGAATTATCCCAGGTGTTGGTATTCCGTATCCGCTTGGTGATCCAACCCAGGGCGAAGTGGATTCCAAGAAGATCCGTAAGAGAATGGTACGCCGGGCGCTCAAAGCACTTCAGACTGAAGTAACCGAGCAGACCGTATTTGAAAAAGACAATTTCTAAAGAAAGATAACTAAAAAATAATAACAGAATCCGGGTACAGTACAGATCTGTACTGTACCCGTTTTTTAATTTTTGATGGATAGGAGGGGACTCTATGGGCAAAGAGAACGGCGCAGTGAACTGGAAGAGAGTTCTGATTCTGGCAGGAGCGGTAATCGCGTTTACCATCGGATCCGGATTTGCGACAGGCCAGGAGATCATTCAATACTATACAGCATATGGCTGGCAGTCAATTCTGGTTATTCTTGGCTTTGCGGTCATGTTTCTGTATTACAATTTTAACTTTGCGAAAGCAGGCGCTGAACAGAAGTTTGAACACGGAAATGATGTTTACAAATATTTTTGCGGAAAATATGTAGGAACATTTTGTGACTATTATTCTACGATTTTCTGCTATATGTCATTTTGGGTTATGATCGGCGGTGCGGCATCTACATTGAATCAGGAGTACGGACTTCCGAACTGGGCAGGTGCAGTCATCCTTACAATCCTTACGACAATTACAGTAGTCGGCGGACTGAATTCTCTCGTTGATGCCATTGGTGTCGTAGGGCCGATTATCGTTGTACTTTGTATTTTTATCGGTCTTGTTACGGTGATTCAGGATGCAGGCAATATTCCGGCAGGACTGGAAGTTATCCGGACAGGTGCCTATGCAGGAGCAGCAGAGGGAGAAACGATCAAAAATGCAGGTGCGAACTGGTTTATTTCAGCAGCTTCCTATGCAGGATTTGTTCTTCTGTGGTTTGCAAGTTTTACGGCAGCGCTGGGATCCAAGAACAAGAAAAAAGATCTTAACTATGGTATCGTAGGCGGCACGGTTGCTGTGTGTGTTGCAATTGCTTTGATCTCTTTCGGCCAGATTGCCAATATCAATACTCCGCTTGAGGACGGAAGCGCTTATGTATGGAATGCAGATATTCCGAACCTGATTCTTGCCATGAAGATCTGGAAACCGTTTTCTGCTATTTTTGCAATTGTTGTATTTGCAGGTATTTATACGACAGCTGTTCCGCTGCTCTATAATCCGGCATCCCGTTTCGCAAAAGAAGGAACTTCCCGTTTTAAAATTTTGACAGTTGTTCTTGCGGTTGTAGGGCTGATCGTCGGGCTGTTCCTTCCATTCAGAACACTCGTTAATGTTATTTATGTTCTGAATGGTTATGTCGGAGCAGTGTTAATTCTGTTTATGATTAAGAAAAATATTACAGATTTCCTTGCTAAAAGGAAAAAAGCATAGCTATTTGCAGAAATTATCTGTCTGTAAAAAACAGCAATCGAAACGGTTGCTGTTTTTTGTGTGGAGTGCGGGCAGGCTCAACCACAATTGTAAGAAATTTGTAAAAGAAGAGGAATTCTTTTAGAAAAGGGATGAAAAATCGATTATTATTTGCTAGAATAGGAAAGTGCTTAAGAAAGAAAAAAGAAAGTGGAGTGAGGTAGAAGGATGGACTACAACAGAATTATTGAAGGCATCCTGGATATCGGAGAAGAGATGCTGAAAAGCGGAGCGGAAAATTTCCGGTTGGAGGATGCCCTTTACAGAATGCTGAAAAGTTATGGATTTGTCAGATATGATGTATTTGTTATTCCAAGCAACATTCAGGTGACAGCGAAGACGCCGGAAGGAGAGTTTATCACTCAGGTAAGGCATATCGAGACATCGGAGAATGATTTTGACCGGCTGGACTATCTGAACAATCTTTCCAGATATGTCTGTGCCCATAAGCCGGATGCGGATCAGCTGAAGATCAAGTTTGAGGAAGTGATGAACCGGCCGGAACAGCCGGAAATTCTCCGGTATGTGGCGGGAGTCATGGGAGGTGCCGGATTTGCCGTATTCTTCGGGTGCGGATTTATGGATGCGATTGTTGCTGCGGTTGTTTCACTGATGATTGTATTTGTTGGAAAATGGCTGAGCACAAGGGAAGGAAATCTGATGATTTATAATCTGATCCTTGCCTTTTTATCTGAGATCATTATTATCCTGGCGACCAGAAATGGAATCGGAACACATCCCGACAGAATCATGATCGGGATTGTCATGCTGCTGATCAGTGGACTTGGTACAACCAATGGATTCCGCGAGTTACTGCAGCGGGACTTTATATCCGGGTCCATTAATATTTTAAATTCCATTCTCGGGGCAACAGGAATTGCTCTTGGGATCGCGCTTGCCATGATGGTCTTTCATGCAAGATCCATGGAAGGATTTATGCTGACACCAAGTGTTCCGATGCAGCTTGTTTCCTGTACGATTGCCTGTATCGGTTTTGCCATATGGTTTAAAGTCCGGGGACGTCAGGTATTCTACTCGGGAGTTGGTGCGTTTATTACATGGGGAATTTATGCTCTCGTATTTGCCATTGAACCGAGCAACTTTCTTGCTACATTGATTGCAGCGGTATTTGTCGGATTTTATGCATTTATCATGTCCAGAGTCAATAAGGCACCATCGACGATTTTCCTGACAGCATCTGTATTTCCTTTGATTCCGGGACCAAATCTGTACTATATGATGTACGGTTTTGTAAGCAATGATTCCGCGCTCATTTCCAGTGAAGGAATCCTTCTAGCCACCACATGTCTTGCGATTGCCTTTGGATTCAATATCGTGGATGTAGCATCCAGAGTCATTATGAGCGCGCTGAAACGGGAATACCGCGTCGGCAAGAGTTCTTAAAAAGATAGAAAAGCATTGATTTTTATAACAATGTCTAGTAGAATTACTGATAGAATGCAGGAGGTAGAAGCATGGCAGAATACACGAAAGTGGCGCTCGACGCCATGGGAGGGGATAATGCCCCGGTGGAAATCATTAAAGGCGCTGTTGACGCAGTAAATAAGCGCAGGGATATTCAGGTATTGATTGTCGGGAAAGAAGACATCATAAAAGAAGAGCTTGCCAAATATACTTACGACAAAGAGCAGATTGAGATCAAGGGCGCCAGTGAAGTGATTGAGACCGCGGAGCCGCCGGTAATGGCAATCCGCAGAAAAAAGGATTCTTCGATTGTCGTAGCGATGAATATGGTTAAAAAAGGAGAGGCCGACGCGTTTGTATCGGCAGGAAGCTCCGGAGCCATTCTCGTTGGAGGACAGGTCATTGTAGGGAGAATCAAAGGAGTGGAGAGGCCGCCCCTTGCGCCGCTTTTACCGACCAAAAAGGGATTTTCGCTTTTGATCGACTGCGGAGCAAACGTAGATGCCAGACCGTCCCATCTGGTGCAGTTTGCAAAAATGGGCTCGATCTATATGGAGCATGTCATGGGCGTGAAGAATCCGAAAGTGGCGATTGTCAATATCGGTGCTGAGGAGGAGAAGGGCAACGCCCTTGTGAAAGAGACGTTCCCGATGCTGAAGGCATGCCCGGATATTAATTTTACCGGGAGCATCGAGGCGCGCAATATTCCGTATGGTGACGCGGATGTCATTGTCTGCGAGGCTTTCGCGGGCAATATTATCCTGAAACTTTATGAGGGCGTCGGAGGGGTGCTGGTTGATAAGATCAAGGAAGGCATGATGAAGAGCCTCAGGACAAAAATCGGAGCACTGCTTGTAAAACCGGCGCTGAAGGAGACGATGAAGGGATTTGACGCAAGCGAGTACGGCGGAGCACCGCTGCTTGGTCTCAATGGCCTGGTTGTAAAGACACACGGCAACTCAAAGGCACGTGAGGTCTGCAACTCCATTATTCAGTGCGTGACCTTCAAAGAGCAGAAGATTAATGAGAAAATCAGAGAATGCATTCAGAAAGAGAAAGAATAAACTTTTAAGGAAGGAATGTAACTATGGAATTTGAAAAATTACAGGGGATTATCGCAGATGTATTAAATGTGGATGCCTCAGACATCACAATGGAGACTACATTTGTAGACGATTTGGGAGCAGATTCTTTGGACATTTTCCAGATTATCATGGGAATCGAGGAAGAATTCGATATCGAGATTGATAATGATGATGCGGAAAAAATCGTGACAGTGGGAGACGCAGTAGAGCAGATCAGAACGGCAACAAATAATTAAAACATAAATGCGGAAAAGCCCGTCAGGGCTTTTTCGTGCTAATTGGGGGTTTTATGAGAAAGATCAAAGAACTAGAAAGAACAATTGATTATCAGTTCCGGAATCCGGAACTTCTGCGTCATGCTTTGAGACACAGCTCCTATGTGAACGAAAAGCACATGAAGAAATATGAATGTAATGAGCGGCTGGAGTTTCTGGGCGATGCAGTACTTGAAGTTGTATCCAGCGAATTTCTTTTTTTTGAGTATGAGACAATGCCGGAAGGTGAACTGACCAAAAAGAGGGCAAGTATGGTATGTGAACCGGCGCTTGCTTTTTGTGCCAGAGATATCAAACTGGGGGAATATCTGATGCTCGGAAAAGGTGAAGAGGCAACGGGCGGAAGAAAACGGGATTCGGTTACATCTGACGCGATGGAAGCGCTGATTGGAGCGATTTATCTGGACGGTGGGTTTGCTAGCGCAAAAGAGTTCATTCACCGGTTTATCCTCAATGACCTGGAAAACAAGAAGCTCTTTTTTGATAGCAAGACTATCCTGCAGGAAATTGTACAGGGAAATTCTGATGATCAGGTTTCCTATGAACTGATCCGGGAGGAAGGACCGGACCACAATAAAAGTTTCTGTACGGAAGTCAGGATCGGAGAACAGATCTACGGGGAAGGCGAAGGAAGGACCAAAAAAGCATCTGAACAGCAGGCTGCATATCAGGCGATTTTGAAATTACAGGAGAAACGATAGGAGAGCTATGTATTTAAAAAGCATTGAAGTACAGGGATTTAAATCTTTTGCAAATAAAATCGTCTTTCAGTTTCATAATGGAATCACCGGCATTGTAGGGCCGAATGGAAGTGGAAAGAGCAACGTCGCGGACGCGGTCCGGTGGGTATTAGGAGAGCAGAGGGCGAAGCAGCTTCGCGGAGGCAACATGCAGGATGTCATTTTTTCAGGAACTGAGAACCGAAAGCCTCTAAGCTACGCCTCGGTCGGGATCACGCTGGACAACTCCGACCACAAGCTGCCGATTGATTTTGAGGAAGTCACTGTGACAAGAAAGCTTTATCGCTCCGGTGAGTCAGAGTACCTGATTAATGGAAGCAGCTGCAGATTGAAAGATATCAACGAGCTGTTTTATGATACCGGAATCGGGAAAGAGGGATATTCAATCATCGGACAGGGTCAGATCGATAAGATCTTAAGCGGAAAACCCGAAGACCGGAGGGAGTTGTTCGATGAGGCTGCGGGAATTGTCAAATTCAAGCGGAGAAAAAATACATCCTTGAAGAAGCTGGAAGAAGAGCAGCAGAATCTGGTACGTGTAACAGACATCCTTTCGGAGCTGGAAAAGCAGTACGGACCGCTTAAAAAGCAGTCTGAGACGGCGAGAGAGTATCTGAAGAAACGGGAAGAAATGAAAAAGCTGGACGTCAATCTGTTCCTCGTTCAGACAGAAAAGTTAAAAGCGGAAGAAAAGGAAACAGAAGAGGCTCTGGCACGTGCGCAGGAAGAGCTTGATGAATCGAGAAAGCGGTATGACGCCATGAAAGAGGAGTATGCCGAAGTAGAAAACCGGATCGGGGAGATTGACCTTCAGACGGAGACCGCGAGAAAGCAGCTGAATGATACAAGACTGATCCGGCAGCAGTATGAGAACAGCATTGACCTTCTCAAAGAGCAGATCAACAGCGTGCGGATGAACGACGCCCATTATCTGGAGCGGAAAAAGACTGTTGAGGAAGAGATCCGGAAACGGGAGACCGAGCTTGAAGAACTGAAAAGCCGGCGCGCAGATCTGGAAGCCCAGATGAGGGAGAAGGAAGCGCAGAGCGAGAAAGAAAAAGAGAATCTGACGAGCCTTCAGGAGGAGATGGCCAGGATCAGTCTTTCCAGCGAGGAAAAGAAAAACGAGATTATGAAGATTCTTTCCGTGCGGGCTTCGACAAAGGCTGAACTGCAGCGTTTTCATACGATGAAAGAGCAGATCAGGGTTCAGAAGACAGGACTTGCGCAGCAGCTCTTAACGATTACCCAGGAAACGGAAGTATACCGGACAGAATATGAAAAGTATGAAAGTGAATGGAAAGAGCTTTCCGCCCAGATCCGTACTTGTTCGGAAACGATTGCGCAGTATGAAAGTGAAATTGTAAGACTTCAGGAAGAAATTACAAAAGAAAATGGACTGATTCAGACTGGACAGAGTGCGTATCACAGAGAGCAGTCCAGACTGGAATCTTTGAAAAATATGACCGAGCGCTACGAAGGATACGGTAACAGTATCCGGAGAGTCATGGAGCAGAAAAACCGGGAGCAGGGCATCCTTGGAGTTGTGGCGGATCTGATCCGTGTAGAGAAAAAGTACGAGACTGCGGTGGAGACTGCACTCGGCGGAAGCATCCAGAATATCGTAACGAGGGATGAAGAGACCGCGAAAAGAATGATTACTTATCTGAAACAGCATAAATTCGGGCGGGCAACGTTCCTTCCTCTGACCAGCGTGAAGGGTTCCGAGTTCCCAAAGCCGGAAGTGCTCAGAGAAGACGGCGTCATCGGACTTGCCCATACGCTTGTGGAGACAGATGAAGAATTCAAAAGTCTTATGAAGAACCTTCTTGGCCGTACCGTGGTAGTGGAAAATATTGACGTGGGTATCCGTCTTGCAAGGAAATACCGCCAAACTGTCCGGATGGTGACACCGGAGGGAGAGCTTCTCAATCCGGGTGGATCCATGACAGGAGGGGCTTTTAAAAATTCCAGCAGTCTGTTAAGCAGACGGCGTGAGATTGAGGAATTTGAAAAGACCGTACAGATGCTCAAAAAGGACCTGGAGCAGACGAGGGAGTCTTTGGAGCGTCATAAAGAAGAGCGTGCCGGATATTATGCGAAAATGGACAGCCTCAAAGATGAGATGCAGAAGATATACGTCCGGCAGAATACCGCAAAGATGAATCTTTCTCAGGTACAAAGCAGGCAGAAGTCGATCCTTGACCGAAAGGCAGAGCTTTTAAAAGAAAACGAAAGCTATGAAAACCAGCTCCGGGAACTTCAGGAGAATCAGGAATCCATTGAAATCGAACTGGGAACTTCCGAAGAACTGGAAGAAAGGCTGAAAAAGGAGACGGAAGAAGAACAGAAAGAGCTGGAGAAAAAGAAGGAAGAGGAACAGATTTTACAGAAACGTGCCGAGGACGCACATCTTGTTTTTGCGGAACTTGGACAAAAAGAAATCTTCCTGAATGAAAATCAGGAACGTATCTGGCAGGAGTATACGAAGTATACACAGGAAAAGAAACTGCTGGAGGAAAACCAGGGAGACAATAAGAAAGCGATTGCTGAAAAAGAGCAGGAGATGGAACGGGCCGGACAAAAGATCCGGGAAGCCGGAGAACTGATCGAAGAGATCGAACAGGAGATCGGGCAGTATGCCGGGGAAAAGGAAACACTTTCCCGCAGACATAAGGAATTCCTTGGAAAGCGCGATGCCATCTCGGAACAGATTTCCGATCTTGATAAAGAAACCTTCCGGCTTGGCGGAAAGAAGGACGGGCTGGAGGAGACGATGGAAAAGCAAATGAATTATATGTGGGAAGAATACGAGATCACCTATAATCATGCGCAGCAGTACCGGGATGAAAGTATTGGAGATCTGGGTTTCATGAAGAAAGAGATTCAGCGGCTTCGCTCAGAGATTCGCAGCCTTGGCAATGTCAATGTCAATGCCATTGAAGATTTTAAAAATCTGGAAGAACGGTATCTCTTTTTGAAAAACCAGCATGAAGACCTGATTGAAGCGGAGGCAACCTTAAAACAGATTATTGAAGAACTGGATACCGCCATGAGAAGGCAGTTTGAGGAACAGTTCGCAAGGATAAAAGAAGAGTTCCATAATGTTTTCCGCCAGCTCTTTGGAGGCGGAAAAGGGACACTCGAGCTTCTGGAGGACGAGGATATTCTGGAAGCGGGAATCCGGATCATTGCACAGCCGCCGGGAAAGAAGCTTCAGAATATGATGCAGCTCTCCGGTGGAGAAAAAGCGCTGACGGCGATCGCGCTTCTCTTTGCGATTCAGAATCTGAAACCGTCGCCGTTCTGTCTGCTGGACGAGATCGAAGCAGCCCTGGACGATTCCAATGTTACAAGGTTTGCGCAGTATCTTCACAGACTGACGAAAAATACGCAGTTTATTGTTATTACCCACCGGAGAGGAACAATGACAGCAGCGGACAGACTGTATGGAATTACGATGCAGGAGAAGGGAGTTTCTACGCTGGTTTCAGTAGATCTGCTTGAAAACCAGCTCAGCAAATAAAAAATAAAGGAGTAGAAGAGACTATGGCAGAGGAAAAAAAGGGATTTTTCCGGCGGCTTGTGTCAGGCCTGACAAAAACAAGGCAGAATATAGTTTCCGGCCTTGACAGCCTGTTCAGCGGGTTTTCCAAAATTGATGAAGACTTTTATGAAGAGCTGGAAGAGATCCTGATTATGGGAGATCTCGGCGTCAAGGCGACCTATTCGATCCTTGATGACCTTAGAGAAAAGGTGAAAGAACAGCATATCAAGGATCCGGCTGACTGCAAACAGCTTCTGATTGACAGTATCAAGGAGCAGATGCAGATCGGGGAGACAGCATATGAGTTTGAAAATCAGAAATCCGTAGTACTGGTGATTGGAGTTAACGGGGTAGGAAAAACGACGACCATCGGTAAGCTTGCAGGGAAGCTTCGCGGTGAAGGGAAAAAAGTTGTGATCGCAGCGGCGGACACATTCCGTGCCGCGGCGGGAGAACAGCTGAAAGAATGGGCAGACCGGGCAAATGCAGAGTTTATCGGGGGACAGGAAGGCTCTGATCCGGCAGCTGTCGTGTACGATGCGGTTGCGGCCGCAAAGGCAAGGAAGGCGGATGTTCTGCTGTGTGATACGGCGGGGCGTCTTCATAATAAAAAGAATCTGATGGAAGAGCTGAAAAAGATCAATCGTGTCATTGAGAGAGAGTACGCTGACGCGTACAGAGAAACCCTGGTGGTTCTGGATGGAACAACAGGGCAGAACGCACTTTCGCAGGCAAAACAGTTTGCGGAGGCGGCAGACATTACGGGAATCGTTCTGACAAAAATGGATGGAACCGCAAAAGGGGGAATTGTGGTAGCAATTCAGTCGGAACTTGGCATTCCGGTCAAATATATCGGAGTCGGAGAAAGTATCGATGATCTGCAGAAATTTGATTCCGATGATTTTGTCAATGCCCTGTTTACGACAGAGGAGCATCCGGAGGAAGAAACAGAATAAACATGACACAGAGGAAAGAAGGTTACAGACATGATGACATTGGAAAAATTTGAAGAAGCAAGTGAGCTTGTAAAAAAAGTCACAAATCCGACAAAACTGGTCTACAGTGAATACCTGAGCGAGGAAACAGGAGGAAAGATTTATCTGAAGCCGGAAAACATGCAGCATACGGGCGCGTACAAAATCCGCGGCGCTTATTATAAGATCAGTACGCTGTCCGAGGAGGAAAAGCAGAAAGGACTGATCACGGCTTCCGCAGGAAATCATGCCCAGGGCGTTGCCTACGCGGCAAAGATGTTCGGATGCAAGGCAACAATCGTTATGCCGACCGTTACGCCGCTGATCAAGGTAAACCGAACAAAGAATCTGGGAGCGGATGTCGTTCTTTACGGAGATGTTTATGATGATGCCTGTGACAAGGCCTACGAGCTTGCCGAAGAGCATGGATACACATTCGTCCATCCGTTCGACGACCTGGATGTAGCGACGGGCCAGGGAAGTATCGCCATGGAGATCGTTCAGGAGCTTCCGACTGTTGATTATATCTTTGTCCCGGTAGGCGGAGGCGGACTGATTGCAGGTGTAGCAACCCTTGCAAAGATGCTTAATCCGAAGATCAAAGTCATCGGCGTGGAGCCTTCAGAAGCAGCCAGTATGAAAGCAGCTCTGAAAGCAGGAGAACCGGTAACCCTTCCAAGCGCCAATACGATTGCGGACGGTACTGCGGTAAAACGCGTGGGAAGCCAGACCTTTGAGTATGTACAGAAAAATGTGGATCAGATACTGACAGTCGATGATGATGACCTGATCGGCGTTTTCCTGGATATGGTAGAGAATCACAAGATGGTTGTGGAAAATTCCGGTCTGCTTTCTGTAGCAGCGCTCAGACAGATGAATCTGGAAGGGAAAAAGGCAGTCTGCATCCTGAGCGGAGGAAACATGGATGTGATCACCATGGCTTCCATCGTACAGCACGGACTGATCCAGAGAGACCGGATCTTTTCTGTTTCTGTTCTGCTTCCGGATAAGCCGGGCGAACTGGTACGCGTGGCAAAGACTATTGCGGACGCACAGGGCAATGTCATCAAGCTGGAACACAACCAGTTTGTAAGCACAAACAGAAATGCGGCTGTAGAGCTGAGAGTAACCATGGAAGCATTTGGAACAGAGCACAAGCATGAAATTCTGCAGGCTCTGGAAAACAACGGATTCCGTCCGAAACTGGTTACAACAAAACTGTATTAAAGAAAAGGAGGGAGCAGATTGCCGGGAAAACTGCCTGAAACAGGTTTCTTATACACCGATCAGCAGGGCACGATCTACCGTTTCATCGGCACGTCCAGACACTGGCAGACGATGGAAGAGCTTTTGATTTTTCAAGAGGAGGAAGAGAAGACCCTCTATGCTGTTCCGGTTCCTGATTTTACAAAAGAATTCCAAAAAGCAGAAAACGGGCATACATCGGATCTGCTTCTCCGATTTCTGGAGGCAGATTCCAATGAAGAAAAGCTCTCGATTCTTCAGAAAAACCGTCCGGAAGTAACAGAAGACCTGCTGGAGGCTGCCGCCCAGAGCATGGACTACGCCCTGAGCGGAGAAAGTGAAGAAATGCAGTTTCTGGATTTTGAGAACTATCTTCGGACAAAAATCAAATATGAACGTAAGAGAAGGTAACTACTTTTAAACTGGAAAGAGATCCTGCATGGCGCAGGATCCTTTTTGTTTATCAGAAAACTTCGCTGGTTATAAAAATATCAAACTTCGGGTTGACATGCTTTGTATAATTGTATACAATTATACAAAGCGAAAAGGAGTGTATAAAATGGATAATAGAAAAGTTTACATGAACCATCACAATAATTTACTGCAGCTCGAAGAACATATGTATCCGCTGGTGGACGTAGATAAGCCGAATATATTCCGGAATCTGTTTCCATATGACGAAGTTCCGAAAATCGCGTTCAACGATCGAATCGTACCGCATTCAATGCCGGACGAGATCTGGATTACGGATACAACATTCCGTGACGGGCAGCAGTCCAGAGCGCCGTATACGACAGAGCAGATTGTGACGATTTATGACTACCTGCACCGTCTGGGCGGTCCAAAGGGAAAGATCCGTCAGAGTGAATTTTTCCTTTACAGTAAAAAAGACAGGGATGCTGTTTACCAGTGTCTGGAGAAAGGATATGAGTTTCCGGAAGTTACAAGCTGGATCCGGGCAAATAAGAAGGACTTTGAGCTGGTAAAAGAGATCGGACTGAAAGAGACAGGGATTCTTGTAAGCTGTTCCGATTATCACATTTTCTATAAACTCAAGATGACAAGGCGGGAGGCGCTTAACCATTATCTTTCGATTATCCGTCAGTGTCTGGAAATCGGGATCAGCCCGAGATGCCATCTGGAGGATATTACAAGATCAGACATTTACGGTTTCGTGATTCCGTTTTGTCTGGAACTGATGAATCTGATGGAAGAATATCAGATTCCGATTAAAATCCGTGTCTGTGACACGATGGGATACGGAGTCAACTATCCGGGAGCGGTGATTCCGCGGTCTATTCCGGGTATCATCTACGGATTGATGATCCATGCCGGAGTACCGAGTGAACTCATCGAGTTCCACGGGCACAATGACTTTTACAAGGCAGTCAGCAATGCAACGACCGCATGGCTTTATGGAGCAAGCGGCGTAAACTGTTCTCTCTTTGGAATCGGAGAACGTACAGGAAATACACCACTGGAAGCAATGGTATTTGAATATGCGCAGCTTCGGGGAACACTGGACGGCATGGAGACGACTGTCATCACAGAGCTTGCCGAGTACTATGAAAAGGAGATCGGCTACCATATTCCGGAGCACACGCCGTTTGTGGGAAAGAACTTTAATGTGACAAGGGCCGGAATCCATGCGGACGGACTTCTGAAAAACGAAGAGATCTACAATATTTTTGACACCGGAAAGTTTCTGAACCGGCCGGCCGTAGTATCAGTGTCCAACACATCCGGCATCGCAGGAATTGCCCACTGGATCAATACCTACTACAAGCTTCCGGAGGACAGAAAAGTCGGAAAAGACTCCGAGCTGGTTGTGGCAGTGAAGGAATGGGTGGATAAGCAGTATGACGACGGACGTGTAACTGTGATGACGGACGAAGAAATGGTTCAGAAGATCACGGAAATCTGCCGTGAGAAGTCAATCATTCTTTAATAGAAGGAAGTAACAGTCATGGAAGAATATCAAGATTATTCTTTGAGCGGAAAGGTGTTTCGGACACTGAGTGAACAGATCCTTTCCGGGAAATATCAAAAAGGAGACGAACTCCGGGAAGTGACCGTGGGAAAAGAGCTGGGAGTCAGCAGGACTCCGGTCAGAGAAGCCTTCAGGAAGCTGGAACTGGAAGGACTGGTGACCAGTATTCCAAACAAAGGCACGTATGTCAACGGCATTTCCAGGGAGGACGTTCAGGATATCTATATGATCCGGTCCAGGCTGGAAGGGCTTGCGGCCCGGCTTGCGACAAGACGGATTACGAAGGAGCAGATTGACGAGATGGAAGAGATGATTCTTCTCTCCGAATTTTATCTGAAAAAGGGGATGACCGAACAGCTTTCCACTCTGGACGGAAAGTTCCACTTTATCCTTTATGAAGCCTGCGGAAGCAGGATGTTGAAAAATGTACTGACGGATTTCCACCGCTATGTCCAGATGGCGAGGAGGATGTCCGTTAAAGTGGAAAACCGTGCGGAAAAATCCATCAGGGAACATTCGGAGATCCTCTCGGCAATCCGGGACAAGGATGAAGACAGGGCGGAGAAACTGATGGAAGAGCATATCCGCCATGTTGTTCAGAATTTACATCTGGAAGAAATCTAATAAAGAAAAAGAAAGGGATGGTATGATGGCAAAGATACAGATGCAGACACCAATCGTTGAGATGGATGGAGACGAGATGACAAGAATTCTCTGGAAGATGATCAAGGATCATCTGCTCCTGCCTTTTATTGATCTGAATACGGAGTATTACGATCTTGGGCTGGAACACCGTAATGAGACTGATGACCAGGTGACGATTGACAGTGCGCTTGCAACGAAAAAGTATAAAGTGGCCGTAAAATGTGCGACCATCACCCCAAATGCAGCGCGGATGGAAGAATATGATTTGAAAGAGATGTGGAAGAGCCCGAACGGGACGATCCGTGCGATTCTGGATGGAACCGTATTCCGTGCACCGATTGTCGTAAAAGGAATTGAGCCGTGCGTCAGAAACTGGAAAAAACCGATCACCATTGCAAGACATGCTTACGGGGATGTGTATAAAGGAACGGAAATGAAAATCCCTGGAAAAGGAAAGGCAGAGCTTGTCTACACCGCTGAGGACGGAAGCGAGACAAGAGAACTGATCCATGAGTTTGACGGACCCGGCATCATTCAGGGAATGCACAATATCAACAAGTCCATCGAAAGTTTTGCAAGGAGCTGTTTCCACTATGCACTGGACACGAAACAGGATCTCTGGTTTGCAACGAAAGATACGATTTCAAAGAAATACGACCATACATTCAAGGATATCTTTCAGGAGATCTTTGACGCGGAATTTAAAGAGCAGTTTGAACAGGCGGGAATTACGTATTTCTACACACTGATTGACGACGCGGTGGCACGTGTAATGAAATCAGAAGGCGGATATATCTGGGCATGCAAAAACTATGACGGAGATGTTATGAGTGATATGATTTCCTCCGCATTCGGCTCCCTTGCCATGATGACGTCCGTTCTTGTCTCACCGGATGGATACTATGAGTACGAGGCAGCTCATGGAACAGTTCAGAGACATTATTATAAACACCTGAAAGGGGAGGAGACATCCACCAACTCCGTGGCAACGATCTTTGCATGGAGCGGGGCTCTCAGAAAGCGCGGAGAACTGGATGGAAACAAGGAGCTTCAGGAGTTTGCGGACCGGCTTGAAAAAGCGACTATCGATACCATCGAAGCGGGCGAAATGACAAAAGACCTGGCGCTGATAACGACTTTGAAAGATCCGGTTGTATTAAACAGCGAAGACTTTATCAAAGCCATCGCAAAACGACTTGCATAAAAAGAAGTTAAAATCAAAGAGAGCATAGAAAAAGAGGCAGACCCGTGTTGTAAACGGGCTTCGGCCTCTTTTCTGTTGCTCTTATTCCGCGAGAGATTCCCACTGTTCATAGAGAGTCTCAAGCTCTGCTGTGATGTTGTCCTTTTCTTTTGCCAGCTCCTGGCACCGGACGGAATTGGAATATACATCTTCGTGGGTCATCAGTTCATCGATCTCACCGCACCGGGTTTCCAGAGTCTCAATCCGCTCTTCGGTCCGCTTCAGATCGTTCTGGCGTTTCCTCTCCTTCGCCTGCGCTTCCTTCTGAGCCTTCCAGTCCAGCTTTCCGGCCGAAGCCTGAGTGTCTGTGGAAGACGGCGTATCTGCTGCGGCAGGAGCAGCGTAAACAGCGGTAAGTTCTTCTTTCTTTTCAAGATAATAATCATAATTTCCGATGTAGTTGACAAATTTCTGATTGACCAGTTCCAGAATTCTTGTGGCGGTTTCATTGATAAAATACCGGTCATGGGAAACATAAAGTACCGTGCCGGTGTAATCATTCAATGCGTGCTCCAGGATTTCTTTGGATGCAACATCAAGATGGTTGGTCGGCTCGTCGAGAATGAGGAAATTGGCCTCGGAAAGCATCAATTTTGCAAGTGAGACACGTCCACGTTCCCCGCCGCTCAAGTCTCCGATCAGCTTGTAGACATCATCCCCGGTGAAGAGAAAGGCTGCAAGCATATTCCGGATCTGGGTATTCGTAAGGGACGGATAATCGTCCGATATCTCATCAAAAACCGTTTTGTCCATGTGAAGGACATGGTGTTCCTGGTCGTAGTAACCGATAGTGACATTGGAGCCAAGGGTGAAAGTTCCGGAATCCGCAGGAATGACTTCATTCAGGATTTTCAGAAGTGTCGTCTTTCCGGTACCATTGTCCCCGATAATCGCAACGTGTTCTCCACGTTTGATTTCAAAGCTGATGTCTTCAAAGAGCGTCTGATTCGGGAAAGCTTTGCTGAGGTGATCAACACGGAGCACATCATTTCCGCTGACAACAGAAGGCTCCAGCTTTAAATGCATATCTGAAGCAAGTTCCACCGGCTTTTCAATCCGCTCAATCTTTGCAAGCATCTTTTCCCGGCTCTCGGCCCGTTTGATGGATTTTTC
Source organism: Pseudoflavonifractor sp. BSD2780061688st1 E11 (assembly GCF_005844125.1). NCBI lineage: Bacteria > Bacillati > Bacillota > Clostridia > Eubacteriales > Oscillospiraceae > Pseudoflavonifractor > Pseudoflavonifractor sp. BSD2780061688st1 E11. The sequence goes on along the minus strand of NZ_SPHM01000025.1, from coordinate 35,835 downwards.
CCGGTTGAAGGAACGAAGTTTTTCAATGACCGCTTCCTGATGCTTGATTTCCTGCTGCTGGTTAAGGTATTCTTTCAGCCTTGCATCCCGGAGCATCTGTTTTTTCTTCGCAAACTCCTGATAGTTACCAAGATACATAGTGAGCGTGCCGGCTTCGATTTCAATGATCTTTGTAACGACCCTGTTCAAAAAATACCGGTCGTGGGAGACAATCAGGACCGCTCCGGGGTAGTTCAGAAGATAGGTCTCAAGCCATGCAATCGAATGCAGATCAAGATGATTGGTCGGCTCATCCAGAAGCAGAATATCCGGTTTGGTAAGCAGAAGTTTTCCCAGAGAAACACGGGTTCGCTGCCCTCCGGAAAGGGAAGCGACCGGCTTTTCAAAATCTTCTTCTGTAAATCCCAGTCCCTTCAGGACTCCGGTGATTTCACTTTGATAGGCATAGCCGTTTTCCCGTTCAAACCGGGAAGTCAGATTGTGATAAGCGGCAAGCCTGTCCTCCAGATGAGATCCGGATAAAGTCTGAAGCTCCGCCTCAATTTTGCGGATCTGGCTTTCCATATCGATCAGATACTGTTTGGAAGTCTGCATTTCCTCATAGACTGTACGTGTGCTGTCCGTCATGGGATGCTGGGAAAGATACCCGAGCTGTTTCCCTTTTGCGAGAATAATATCCCCGGAATCTGCCGGAATCTCTCCGGTAATCATTTTCAAAATGGTAGATTTTCCGGCACCGTTTAAACCTGTCAGAGCCGCTTTCTCGTGATCCTCTATATGAAAAGAGCCATGTCTTACAATGACCTGGTCCCCAAACGATTTTTCCAGATTGTGACATGCAAGTATCATAGTATCCTCCTCTGATAAAACAAAAGTACCGTATTCATTATAACGGAATTTGTACAAAATACAACATAAAATCCCATAATAAGTTTGACTTTATTTCAAGTATTACATATAATAAAAGTATTGAAAAGAACAGGAAGGTGCTAAAAGTGGAAGGAAGAGGAATTTCTCAGGCAGTTATCAGAAGACTGCCTCGATACTACAGATACTTGGGAGAATTACTGGAAGACGGTGTAGAGCGCATTTCCTCCAACGACTTGAGCAAACGCATGAAAGTCACTGCTTCCCAGATCCGCCAGGATTTGAATAATTTCGGCGGTTTTGGTCAGCAGGGGTATGGATATAATGTGAAATATTTGCACTCGGAGATTGGAAAGATCCTGGGGCTGGACAGAGAACATAATATGATTATTATCGGAGCCGGAAACCTTGGACAGGCGCTGGCAAACTATACCGCTTTTGAGCGCAGCGGATTTATGCTGAAGGGTCTGTTTGATGTCAACCCGACTTTGGCAGGTGTTACGGTCCGCGGAATCGAGATCCGTATGATGGACGAGCTGAAAAGTTTCATCAGGAATAATGACATTGAAATTGCGATTCTGACGATACCGAAGACGAAGGCGGTGGCAGTAGCCAATATGCTCGTGGAAAACGGTATCCGTGCAATCTGGAATTTTGCGCATACGGATCTGAATCTTCCGGATAATGTTGTTGTGGAAAACGTACATCTTTCCGAGAGTCTGATGCGGCTCTCCTACAATGTACTCCGCTATGAGGAAAAACATCAGAAGAAAAAATAAGAGAAAAGAAGGACGTGAGAGATTCGTACAACAGATGCGGGATTCCGCGTCTTTTTTCTGTATCCCGGAATGAAAGCGGGGAAAGGAGCGGTAAAGATGAAATATATCATTGATGGCAGGACAATGAAAGCAGCGGATGCATACACGATCGGGACGATCGGGATTCCGTCTCTTGTCCTGATGGAACGGGCGGCTCTGAAAGTGGTAGAGGCAGCCGAAAGGGAGAGGCTTAACCTGTCGAAAAGCCTGATTGTGTGCGGAAGCGGAAACAACGGGGGCGACGGGTTTGCAGTGGGAAGACTGCTTCTGGAAAAAGGATACGGAGTGACTGCCGTACTGGTTGGGAATCCGGACCATTGTACCGAAGAGACAAAGACACAGATTCAGATTTTCAAGGCGGTCGGAGGAACCGTAAAACGGGAAATCCCGGAGGGAAGGTACACGGCTGTATTTGATGCTGTATTTGGAATCGGACTGAGCAGGCCGGTTGAGGGCAGGTATGCCGGAATTCTGGAACAGATGAACAGTCTGGACGCCGCAAAGATTGCGGTGGACATTCCTTCCGGAATTGATGCGGGGAACGGAGAGATTCTGGGGACGGCATTTCGCGCGGATCTGACGGTGACATTTGCATACCAGAAGGCAGGGATGGTTCTGTATCCGGGAGCTTTCTGCGCCGGAAAGGTCTGTGTGGAAGATATCGGAATTTATCTGCGCGGCGGCATGGAAGGAACACGGTATCTGACTTATGAAAGAAAGGACGTAGGAAGGCTCTGTCCGCAGCGAAAAGACGATGCACATAAAGGAACTTACGGAAAAGTGCTGATGATTACCGGAAGCCAGGGCATGGCAGGCGCCGCGATTCTTTCCGCGAAGGCGGCATACCGGATGGGAAGCGGACTGGTACGTATACTGACGCCGGAATCCAACCGGGAAGTACTTCAGGCAACCCTGCCGGAAGCAGTCATAACGCCTTACGGAGAGGATCTGGAAAACCAGCTGGAGGAACTTCTGAACTGGGCGGATGTGATCTGCGCCGGATGTGGACTGGGGACGGATATACAGGCCGGTATGATAATAGAACATCTGCTCGTGTATCTGGGCACGCACAGAAAATACTGCGTGATGGATGCGGATGGCCTGAATCTAATTTCCGGAATGGAAGAAGAAAGAAGAAACACATATCTAAAAGCAGCGGGAAGCAGCCTGATCTTTACGCCTCACATCAGGGAATTCGCGCGTCTTCTTGGGAAAACGACGGAAGAAACGAAAAAAAACAGGATTGGACTTGCGCAAGAGTATGCCAAAACCTATAATATAATACTAACAGCAAAAGATGCCAGAACAGTTGTGGCAGGAGAAGGCAGGATTCCATATCTGAATACATCCGGGAACGGTGCGATGGCAAAAGCAGGTTCCGGGGATGTACTTGCAGGTATGATTACAGGCTGCCTGGCCCTTGGAATGGACCGCTTTGACGCTGCGGCGCTTGGTGTATTTATACACGGGCTGTGCGGAGACGAGGCAAGGGAAAAACTCGGGGCGCACAGCGTGCTTGCCGGGGACCTGATCGAGATGGCATCAGCTGTTTTACAGGAAATCGAGCGAAGAAAGGTTCAGTCAAAATGAAAAAGTACAGCAGAGTATGCGCAAAAATCAATTTGAATCATATTACATATAATATAGAGCAGATGAGGAAACATATCTCACCGGATACGAAGATGATTCTGGTAGTAAAAGCGGACGGTTACGGCCACGGGGCATCACGGATCGCAAAAGAGACTCAGAATCTGGACTGTGTCTGGGGATACGCGACCGCAACGCTTGACGAGGCGGTGCTTCTGAGAAAGGCAGGAATTGAGAAACCGGTTCTTGTTCTCGGATGTACTTTTCCGGAGCAGTATGAGGAGGCGGTGGAAAACGAGATACGCATGACAGTCTACACTGAAGAGTCTGCGAAAGCGATCTCCGCCCTGGCATCCGTAAAGCAGAAAAAAGCATGGATTCACGTCAAGCTGGACACGGGGATGTCAAGACTCGGATTTCAGACAGGTGAAGATTCTCTGGATGCCATCGAACGGATTTTTCATCTTCCGGATCTTGAGATGGAAGGTATTTTTACTCATTTTGCAAAAGCAGACGAGGCAGATAAGTCCTTTACAAACAAGCAGATGGAACAATATATCTGGATGACAGACCGGTTAAAGGATAGAGGCATCGAGCCGAAATACCGCCACTGCTCCAACAGTGCCGGAATTATCGATCATCCGGAGGCCAATCTGGATCTTGTACGGGCGGGTATTGCTCTTTACGGGCTCTATCCATCTGACGAGGTGAAGAAAGACCGTCTGGATCTGAAGCCGGCACTGTCGCTGGTAAGCAGTATTGTACATATCAAATGGATCGAGCCCGGAGCTGTTGTAAGTTACGGCGGGTGCTTCCGGGCCGGGAAACGGACCCGCGTGGCAACGATCCCTGTCGGATATGCGGACGGATACCCGAGGAGTCTCTCGGACAAGGGCTATGTCCTGATCCGGGGAAAGAGGGCTCCGATTCTTGGCAGAGTCTGCATGGATCAGATGATGGCAGATGTGACAGAGATCGAAGATGCAGATTTCCTGGATGAAGTCGTACTGGTAGGGAAAAGCGGCGGGGAACAGATTGCAGTGGAAGATTTAAGTGCACTGTCCGGAAGGTTTAACTATGAGTTTCTCTGCGATCTCGACAAGAGGATACCAAGAGAATATATCAAAGACGGAAAAGTCATCGAACAGATTGACTATTTTGCATAAAAAAGACGGCCGGCTTTTGGAATACTTCAAAGTAAAGGTGGAAATACTCACTATATCTTAGAAAATGGAGTGTGAAGAAAGTGCAGCAGGTTCATCGTGGAGATATTTTTTATGCGGATTTAAGTCCGGTGGTTGGTTCCGAACAGGGAGGCATCCGCCCGGTTCTTGTTATACAGAACGAGATGGGGAACAAACACAGCCCGACGGTAATCTGCGCGGCGATCACGTCACGGATGCATAAGTCAAAGCTCCCGACCCACGTGGAGATCGACGCAAGAAGATATGGTGTAGTAAAAAATTCGGTTGTTCTACTGGAGCAGATCCGTACAATCGATAAACAAAGATTAAAGGAAAGTGTGTGCCACCTGGATCAGGAAATCATGAAAAAAGTGGATGAGGCACTGAAGATCAGTATTGCACTTTCTACATAGAAGGAGAAAATATGGACCAACGGGATACAATTAGAAAAGAGGTTCTGGAAAATCTCAAAGAAGGGGAAAAGGACGGCAGTATTCAGGAGATGGAGTACCGGATGATCCGTAATGTCTTTTCGTTCCTGGATAAAGATGCAAAGGAAGTCATGACTCACAGGAAAAATATTGTCGCATTAAACTGCAATGATATTTTGGAAGAGGTGGCAGCTTTTGCATCCAGGGCAAAATATTCCAGATTTCCTGTCTATGAAGAGGAAATCGACAATATACTTGGCATCATTCATATCCGGGATATTATGAAGCTCTATCTGAATCCCGAAATGAGGGGCAAGAAACTTGGAGAAATCCGGGACGCGTTCATGCCGGTATGTTTTATTCCGGAAACGAGGAAGATCAGCCGCCTTTTCATGCAGATGAAGGCAAAACAGATCCATTTGTGCGTTGTGATTGACGAGTACGGTCAGACAGCAGGACTCGTCGCCATGGAAGATATTATTGAAGAAATTATGGGAAATATCCGGGACGAATACGATGAGGAAGAAGAGATGATCCGAAAAAACGAGGACGGTTCCTACGAGGTGAACGGTCTGTGCGGGCTTACCGAACTCTCGGACGTACTTGGTATTGTTTTTCAGGATGAAGACGAGGACAATGAGTATGAGACATTAAATGGATTTCTGATTGTAAAGCTTGAGAGGATTCCTGCAGAAGACGAGCTGTGCAGTGTTTCCTACGAGGGCTATCTGTTTGAGATCAAGGAAGTGGACAACAATATTATCCAAAAGGTGAAGATTACAAAAACGGAACTTGTCACGGAATCGAAAGAATGATAAAATTAAGAACATGAGTTTTCCTGAAGAAGGAAGAGAGATTACATACGAAGAGAGGTAGAGAACATGTCAGGACATTCCAAATTCGCAAATATTAAGCATAAAAAGGAAAAAAATGATGCTGCAAAGGGAAAGATTTTCACAAAGATCGGGCGTGAGATCGCTGTAGCAGTTAAAGAAGGAGGCGGAGCGGATCCTGCGAACAACAGCAGACTCCGCGATGTGATTGCGAAGGCAAAAGCAAACAACATGCCAAACGACAATATTGAGCGAAGCATTAAAAAGGCAGCCGGAGACGCGGATGCCAACAATTACGAAAGAGTCGTATATGAAGGATATGGGCCGAACGGAACAGCTATTATTGTAGAGGCGCTGACCGACAATAAAAACCGTACAGCTTCCAATGTCAGAAGTGCATTTACAAAAGGAAACGGAAATATCGGGACACCAGGATGCGTATCCTTTATGTTTGACAAGAAGGGACAGATTCTGATCGACAGGGAAGAGTTTGAGATGGACGCGGATGAGCTGATGATGCTGGCGCTTGACGCGGGAGCCGAGGATTTCGCGGAAGAGGAGGACAGCTTTGAGATTATCACAGATCCGGACAGCTTTTCCGAGGTACGTGAGAAGCTGGAAGCAGCAGGCATCCCTATGATGGAAGCCTCTGTGACCATGATTCCTCAGACATATGTAGAGCTGACAGACGAGACGGATATCAAAAACATTCAGAAAACACTGGATCTTCTCGATGACGATGATGATGTGCAGGAAGTATACCATAACTGGGAAGAGTAAAGCGTTTTGGAATATACTGTAAGGGAGGGGTCCTATGCAGGCAGGACCAGAAAAACGGATGATTTCCATGTTCAACGAGGCCATGGAACTGTCGGGGCGCTTTCGAAAGAATACATATGAACCGGCCTTCCGTGAGTTTTTCAGGAGACGCAGTACAGATCTTGAAGAACTCCTCAGCGAGATCCGGGGGACGGAAGAAAAAAGTCAGGAAGAGATGATTGCCCGGGCCGGAAAAAGCGTTCCGGATTATGTGGATGAAAAGCTTGAAGAGATCGCAGGAAAACGGAAAAGGGAGAATCAGGTTATGGATTATAATCTTGCACTTGTAACCTTTTTCATTCCGCTTCTGTTACACAGCAGGGAACCGGAACTGGAAGCTGTGGCAGACCAGACAATTAAGAACTGGAATCAGCTTAAGAATGTGACCATGAAGATCGGAAAGTCTACTTTTGAAGAGATCAACGGCGGATTCCGAAACCGGCTTTGTTATGTGACAACAGCCGTCTGCCGTTCACTGGATAAACCGGACGGGTGTTATGAGCTGAAAACTCTTCGGGACTACCGGGATCGATATCTGGCATCTTCTCCGGGAGGCAGGGAGACAATCCGCGAGTATTACAATATTGCACCGACGATTGTAAAAAGAATCGAACGGCAGAAAAATGCGGATGAGATTTACCGAAAGATCTGGAAAGAATATCTGGAGCGGTGCATCAGACTGATCGAAACCGGTAAGATGGAAGAATGCAGAGAAGTATATACAAAGATGGTACACGAACTGGAACGGGAATATTTGTTTTCCTGATCCGGTAAAGAAAATACAGGAGGAGCAAGGGTATGAGTGAACAGTTTAATATCGAAACAAAATGTATCCAGTCAGGCTGGAAACCAAAAAAGGGAGAACCGAGAATCCTTCCGATTTATCAGAGTACGACATTTAAGTACGATACAAGCGAACAGATGGGACGTCTGTTTGACCTGGAAGACAGCGGATATTTCTACACAAGACTGCAGAATCCGACAAATGATGCAGTAGCGGAAAAGATCTGCGAACTGGAAGGCGGTTATGCCGCCATGCTGACATCGTCCGGACAGGCAGCAAATTTTTATGCTGTTATGAACATTGCAGAGGAAGGAGACCATATCGTATGTTCGTCTGCTCTCTATGGAGGCACCTATAATCTGTATGCACACACCATCCGTAAAATGGGTGTGGAAGCTACTTTTGTGGATCCGGACTGTTCGGAAGAAGAGTTAAACGCAGCATTCCGTGAAAATACGAAGGCTGTAGTCGGTGAGACGATCGCCAATCCTGCACTGACAGTACTGGACATTGAGAAATTTGCAAAGGCGGCACATGCACACGGTGTTCCGCTGATTGTGGATAATACATTTGCGACTCCGATCAACTGCCGCCCGTTTGAGTGGGGAGCAGACATTGTCACCCATTCTACAACAAAATACATGGATGGACATGCCATGACAGTCGGCGGGGCAATCGTAGACAGCGGAAACTTCGACTGGAGTGCCCATTCGGATAAATTCCCGGGACTGACACAGCCGGACGAAACATACCATGGAATTGTCTATACGGAAAAATTCGGAAAAGGAGCATACATCACCAAGGCGACAGCACAGCTGATGCGTGACCTGGGATCGATTCAGTCTCCTCAGAATGCATTCCTTTTAAATATCGGTCTGGAGACTCTGCACCTGAGAATGCCGCGCCACTGCGAGAATGCAAAGAAAGTCGCTTCTTATCTGAAAGGACATGATAAAGTTGCCTGGGTAAACTGCGCGATGCTGGAAGGGGATAAATACCATGATCTGGCAGCGAAATACATGCCAAACGGTACCTGCGGTGTGATTACGTTCGGTTTAAAAGGCGGAAGAGATGCGTCTGTAAAAATGATGGACAATCTGAAGCTTGCGGCCATCGTTACCCATGTGGCAGATGCCAGAACATGCGTACTTCACCCGGCAAGTCATACACACCGGCAGATGAATGATCAGGAACTACTGGAAGCAGGAGTACAGCCGGATCTGATCCGTTTCAGCGTTGGCATTGAAAATGCTGACGATATTATTGCGGATCTGGAACAGGCACTTGCGCTCGTTTAATGCATATTTCAAAAAACACCTCCGCATACTAAGCAGAAAATGTGGAGGTGTTTTTTATGGAAAATCAGGAAAAACAGGAAAAAGAAACCGAACAGATCAAAGAAACCGGAAGCCTGGAACTGGAAGGCAGACACGGAAACTACAAGGTCTATCTGCTTACCATTATCGGTGAGATTGAAGGGCATGAAGCGGTATCCGGAAATACGAAAGCAACCAAATATGAGCATCTTCTTCCGAAACTTGCGGAGATTGAGTCAAATGACGAGATTGAAGGAGTACTGATCCTGCTCAATACTCTGGGAGGGGACGTGGAGGCCGGACTTGCCATTGCGGAGATGATTTCATCTTTGAGCAAACCGACCGTATCCCTTGTTCTTGGAGGAAGTCACTCGATCGGAGGACCGCTTGCCGTATCGGCAGACTATTCCTTTATTGTGCCGAGCGGAACGATGATCGTGCATCCTGTCCGGTCCAACGGTATGTTTATCGGAGTGATTCAGAGTTACCGCAATATGGAACGAACCCAGGACAGGATTACCAGATTTATTTCCGGACATTCCAGAATCACACAGGAAAGGCTTGAGGAACTGATGCTGGATTCTTCACAGCTTGTCAAAGATGTAGGAACACTCCTCGAGGGAGAAGATGCCGTCAGAGAGGGCATTATTGATGAAGTCGGGGGAATACGGGAAGCATTTGCAAAAATCTATGAACTGATCGAGAAGCGTTCAGATGAAAAGAAAACAGAAAAACACAGCGGGAATGCCGTTGAAAATAGATAATGACATCATATTTTAAAAATGCTATAATGAAACATAAGCGAAAAACCCGCAAAAAGCGGGAAAGCAGCAAGGGGGATCTTTCATGGCCCAAAAGACGCCACAGACAAAGAAGAAAAAAACAACAGCAAAGAAGACAGGGACAAAATCCACCCGGACCAGGGCAAAATCCAGCCGGTCCAGACGTCCAACCAAGGCAGAGCTTGAAAAAGAGGTCATTGTCAGAGAAGAGATCGTCATACTGGCGGCACTGGCAGTTTCGATTTTTCTTCTGATCAGTAATTTTGGACTTGGAGGGGCTGTAGGCAGAGTTGTTGCGGATTTTATGGAAGGAATTTTTGGACAGCTCTCCTATATTTTTCCGTTCCTTTTCTTCGCGGGCATCGCGTTTTTTATCTCCAACAGAGGGAACACAAAGGCATATACGAAACTGGGAGCGGCAGTGGTGCTTGTCATTCTGACCTGTTCATTTCTGGAGCTTGTCAACCGGGCAGGAGGAAGCATCGGCGCGGTGATTGCGGGGCTGATGGTACCAGCGCTTGGAGTTGTGGGTTCCTATGTAGTAATTGTGATTCTGATGCTGATCTGTCTGATTCTGATCACACAGCGTTCCTTTCTGAAGAGTATGCAGAGAGCCGGACAGACCATTCAGACAAAGGCAAAATCCGGAAGAGAGCGGCACAAGGCACAGCGTGAGGAGAAGAAAAAGGAAAAGGCAGTAAAACGCCAGGAGCACAAAGTGGAAGGTGTCTCTTTTGATACGACACTGGAAAGACGAAATCCGGAGATCCAGGAACTTGTGATCAAAGAGGACAAAAAAGAAAAGAAAAAGGCAGCAAAAGCTGAGAAACATAAAAAAGCAGAAGCGGAATCTGTCAAGACTCCGGAAGAAGCGGCAGAGGAGCTTATCATTACAAGAGAAGAGCCGTACGGAACAGAAGACGTTATTTCGTCAGAGGCTTATGAGGCAGTTCCGGATCTTTCCGAGCTTCCGGAGGAAGGAATCACCTTTATGAAAGAACCGGCTGCATCTAAGACTGCTTCGAGACAGGTTGCGGTACCGGCTGCACCGGTATTCCAGGCGGAAGAGCAGAAGAACAGAGCTGCCGAGAAAGCACTGGAGGCAGAGGCACGTAAGAATGTAACAGCAGAGATTGAGAAATCGATTGCAAAACCGGTTCCGGTCTATCACGCTCCGCCGATGAGCCTGTTAAAGCACGGCACAAAGGGAGCCGGAGATTCGGATGCCCATCTTCGGGAGACCGCGGCAAAGCTTCAGCAGACATTAAAGACATTTGGCGTCAACGTGACCGTGACGAATGTCAGCTGCGGACCGTCAGTGACCCGTTATGAGGTACAGCCGGAAATGGGAGTCAAGGTCAGCAAGATTGTAGGACTTGCAGATGACCTGAAACTGAATTTGGCGGCGGCGGACATCCGGATCGAGGCTCCGATACCGGGGAAAGCTGCGGTCGGTATTGAAGTGCCGAATAAGGGGAATTCGACAGTACAGCTGAGAGATCTTCTTGAGACTGAGGAATTCCGGACCGCGAAATCCAAAATCAGTTTCGCTGTCGGAAAAGATATCAGCGGACGTACGGTGGTGTCGGATATCGCAAAAATGCCGCATCTTCTTGTGGCAGGCGCGACCGGCTCCGGAAAGTCTGTCTGCATCAACACACTGATTATGAGTATTCTGTTCAAGGCTTCCCCGCAGGAAGTCAAACTGATCATGATCGATCCGAAGGTTGTAGAGCTCAGTGTCTATAATGGAATTCCGCATCTTCTGATTCCGGTCGTGACCGATCCGAAAAAGGCGGCCGGAGCACTGAACTGGGCTGTGGCGGAGATGATGAAGCGTTATCAGCTCTTTGAACAGTATAAAGTGCGGGACATGGAAGGATTCAACGCAAAGGTGGAAAGTGTTCAGCATATTGAAACAAATGAGGAAAAACCGGAAAAGATGCCGCAGATCGTTATTATCGTAGACGAGCTTGCGGATCTGATGATGGTGGCACCGGGCGATGTGGAAGAGTCGATCTGCCGTCTTGCACAGCTTGCGAGAGCGGCAGGAATCCATCTTGTACTTGCAACCCAGAGACCATCCGTAAATGTCATTACAGGTCTGATTAAGGCCAATATGCCGTCCAGAATTGCCTTTTCGGTGTCATCCGGAGTGGACTCCAGGACGATCATCGATATGAACGGGGCAGAAAAGCTTCTTGGAAAGGGAGATATGCTGTTCTACCCGGCAGGCTATCAGAAGCCGGTCCGGGTGCAGGGGGCATTTGTATCCGACAAGGAAGTTCAGGCGGTTGTAGATTATCTTGTGAAAAATAATGGAAATGCTTCTTATGATGAAGAGGTGCAGACGCATATGGTTAATGCGGCAAGCGGTGCTTCCGGTTCCGGACCGGGAGGATCCGGCGAGGAAAGAGATGTCTATTTCAAGGACGCAGGATACTTTATTATTGAAAAGGATAAAGCATCGATCGGCATGCTGCAGAGGGTATTCAAGATCGGATTCAACCGGGCAGCAAGGATCATGGACCAGCTTTATGAAGCAGGTGTCGTCGGGGAAGAAGAAGGCACCAAACCGAGAAAGGTTCTGATGTCAAAGGAACAGTTTGACCAGTACATAGAGGAACATGTTTAGGGGAAGAAATGGAGGAAGGAAAATGAAAACAGACATTCAGATTGCACAGGAAGCAACAATGGAGCCAATCAAAAATGTAGCCGCTTCAATCGGGATTGAAGAGGAAGATCTGGAGTTCTACGGCAAATACAAAGCAAAATTATCCGCAGAACTGTGGGATAAGGTGAAAGACCGTCCAAACGGAAAACTTGTCCTTGTAACGGCGATCAACCCGACACCGGCCGGAGAAGGCAAGACGACCGTGACAGTAGGATTGGGGGAGGCCATGGCGAAAATCGGCAAGAAAGCATTGATTGCCCTTCGTGAGCCATCCCTTGGGCCGTGTTTCGGAATCAAAGGAGGAGCAGCAGGTGGCGGATATGCCCAGGTTGTTCCGATGGAAGATCTGAATCTCCATTTTACCGGTGATTTCCACGCGATTACATCTGCAAACAACCTGCTGGCAGCACTTCTTGACAACCATATTCAGCAGGGCAACCAGCTGGGAATTGATCCAAGACAGGTTGTATGGAAACGCTGCGTGGACATGAATGACCGTGTCCTTAGAAATATCGTTGTAGGTCTTGGAAATAAAATGGACGGTATGGTAAGGGAAGATCACTTTGTTATCACCGTGGCTTCCGAGATTATGGCGATCCTCTGCCTTGCAGACAATCTCGCAGATCTGAAGAGACGTCTTGGAAAGATCATTGTTGCCTATACTTTCGACGGAAAACCGGTGACAGCAGATGATCTGCAGGCGACAGGCGCGATGGCAGCGCTTTTAAAGGATGCCATCAAGCCGAATATGATCCAGACTCTGGAGCATACACCGGCTCTTGTACACGGCGGACCATTTGCCAACATTGCTCACGGATGTAACAGTGTACAGGCAACCAAGATGGCGCTGAAAATGAGCGACATCACCATCACAGAGGCCGGATTCGGTGCAGATCTGGGCGCTGAGAAATTTATGGACATCAAATGCCGGATGAGCGGACTGAAACCAGACGCAGTTGTGCTCGTTGCAACCATCCGTGCACTGAAATATAACGGCGGCGTACCGAAGAATGAATTAAATGAAGAAAATCTGGACGCCCTGAAAAAGGGAATTGTCAACCTGGAAAAACACATCGAAAACCTGCAGAAATTCGGTGTGCCGGTTGTCGTTACACTGAATGCCTTCTCTGCAGATACAGATGCGGAAAAAGAATTTGTCAAAACATTCTGCGAAGAAAGAGACTGTGAATTTGCAATCGCAGATGTATGGGCAAAAGGCGGCGAAGGCGGTATTGAACTTGCCAATAAGGTTTTGAAGACTCTGGAGACAAAAGAGAGTCATTTCCATCCGCTTTATGCTGATGAGATGTCGCTGAAAGAAAAGATCGAGACAGTGGCAAAAGAAATTTACGGAGCTGACGGCGTCGATTACGATAAGGCCGCATTGAAACAGCTGGCCAAGATTGAAGAGCTTGGATTCGGCAATGTTCCGGTCTGCATGGCAAAGACCCAGTATTCTCTTTCCGATGACCAGACACTTCTTGGCCGTCCGGAAGGATTCCGCATTCACGTAAGAGAAGTCTATGTGAGCGCGGGTGCCGGATTTGTCGTAGTACTGACTGGCGCGGTAATGACGATGCCGGGACTTCCGAAAGTACCTGCAGCAAACAATATCGATGTGACAGACGACGGACAGATTACCGGATTGTTCTAAACATAAAGGAGACGAAACATGGCAGTATTGATAGACGGAAAAGCAATTTCCACTGAGATCAAAGAAGAATTGAAACAGGAAGTGGCAGAGTTAAAGGCACAGGGGATTACCCCGTGCCTGGCTGTCATACTGGTGGGAGACGACAGCGCATCTGCCATCTACGTGAGAAATAAAAAAAGAGCATGTGAATATATCGGAATCGAATCCCGTTCCTACGAGCTTCCAAAGGAGACGACAGAGCAGGAACTGGAAACTCTGATACAAGAGCTCAATGAAGATGAGGCCGTGGATGGAATCCTTGTACAGCTGCCCCTTCCGGAGCAGATTGACGAGGAGAAAATTACCGGGATGATTTCTCCGAAAAAAGATGTGGACGGATTTCTTCCGGAAAGCATCGGAGCACTCTGCATCGGAGCGGAGGGATTCCGGTCCTGCACACCGGCCGGGGTGCTGGAGCTGATTAAACGGTCCGGCTATACAATCGAGGGAAAAGAATGTGTGGTAGTCGGAAGGAGCAACCATGTCGGAAAACCGATGGCGCTTCTTCTTCTGGAGGAGAATGGAACCGTAACAATCGCACATTCCAGAACCAAAAACCTCAGTGAGGTAACAAAAAGAGCAGACATTCTCGTGGCTGCAGTGGGAATCCCGAAACTGATTCAGGCGGACGGCGTCAAGGAAGGTGCCGTTGTCATTGATGTCGGAATGAACCGGGATGAAAACGGAAAGCTGTGTGGGGATGTAGATTTTGAACATGTAAAAGACAAGGCGGAAGCGATCACGCCGGTACCCGGGGGAGTGGGACCGATGACGATTGCGATGCTGATGAGTAACTGTGTGGAGGCGGCACGGAAAAAGAGGAGAGAATAAGGGTACCATGCAAAGAATGACAAATCCAGGAGGCAGACTGTCAGAGGAAGAGATCAGAAGGCGGAGGAGAAGAGCAAAAGCGGAGCGGATGCGTCGCAAAAGACGGCTGAGGCGGATTCTGATTCTGGGAATGATCCTGATTTTAGCAGCGATCATCGGAATCGGAGTTCTGATCTATCGAAATACATATACCGGAGTGGTAAATCAGGGGAAAAGGGCCGAAGTAAACGGCAACAGTACAAAAGCGGAAGCGCTCTATCAGAGGGCGATTGAGAAAAACGGCGAAAAAGAAGATGCATATATCAGTCTTGCAAAGCTGTATCATAACCAGGATCAGGATGATCAGGCAGATTCCCTTTTACAGGATGCAGTGAATGACCATCCGGACAGTATTGGTGTATACCGCGCTGCGGTGGAGTTTTATGAAGATACGGAGCAGACGGGAAAGATCGCCTATATCATGAGCACCTGTACGAATGATCAGATCCTCACAGAACTCAAGGATTATGTGGCCAAAATTCCGGAATTCAGCCTGGATGAAGACAAGGTCTATGACAATGTGCAGGAATTGACACTGAGCAGCGAGGATAAGGGAACCATCTATTACACCCTGGACGGCAGTGAAGCGACAGTTGACAGCATAGAGTATAAGGAGCCGATCCAGCTGAACAAGGAGGGCGAGACGACAGTCCGTGCCATTTTTGTCAATAGAAAAGGGATTGCAAGCGTCGAGGTACAAAAGACATACACAATCCAGTTCCCGGTAGCAGATGCACCTGCAGTATCACCGACAACGGGACAGTATTCCGAAGCAGTCAGCGTCGAGATACAGGTGCCGGAGGGTTACACCGCATACTACACACTGGACGGAACCGAACCGTCGGATCAGTCTATTCAGTATACAGGAGCTTTCGCAGTTTACGAGGATACGGAGCTGAATGTCGTTCTGATTGACGGAAACGGAAAGAAAAGCGAAATGACGACAAGAAAATACCGCATCAGCAGTTGATTGTAATTATTTAAAGTGAATATAGTGAATTGAAATAAAGTCGAGGGATAATTTTATTCTTCGGCTTTTTTCTTTTGAAACCAAGATTTTACAATGAAAGATCTTTCAAACATTATGCAAAATGCACTATAAAAAGTCATGATTAAAAGGAAAAGATAGTTGAAATTGAAAATGGGTTGAAAAGATCTTCAAAACAGATCGGAAATATTGAAAGACTTTTCAATGATGATATACTTTGTTCAAGAGTGGAAATCGGAAAGGAGAGTACTATGGAAGAAAAACTAAAAAAACTCAAAGGACATCTGATCGTTTCCTGTCAGGCGCTGCCGCATGAGCCGCTTCATTCATCTTTTATTATGGGAAGAATGGCAAGAGCTGCAGCAGAGGGTGGGGCATTTGGTATCCGCGCCAATACACCGGAGGATATTACTGAAATCAGAAAAAACGTGAATCTCCCGGTGATTGGTATTGTGAAAAGAGATTATGAAGACAGCAGCGTGTATATTACCCCTACGATGAAGGAAATTGATGAACTGATGGTGGTAAAGCCGGAAATTATTGCGGTTGATGCTACAGAGTCAATCAGACCTGGAAATGTCACACTGGATGCATTTTACGATGCCGTACGCAGCAAGTATCCAAACCAGCTCCTTATGGCAGACTGTTCAACAGTAGAAGAAGCAGTTCATGCTGATCAGTTAGGATTTGACTTTATCGGGACAACCCTTGTCGGCTATACGGAACAAAGCAAAGGTGACAAGATTGAAGAGAATGACTTTGAAATTATCAAGAAAATTATAGCACAGGTCAAACATCATGTAATCGCAGAAGGAAATATCAACACACCGGAAAAAGCAAAACGGGTCATTGAGCTTGGATGCTACAGTGTTGTGGTAGGATCGATCATTACCCGTCCGCAGCTGATTACAAAATCGTTCACAGAGGAACTCGCAAAATTAGAAAAATAAGAGAAATCAGGAGGAATAAAATGAGTAAATTAGAAAAATACAGAGGAATTATCCCGGCTTTTTATGCATGTTATGATGAAGAAGGAAATGTAAGTCCGGAAAGAGTGCGTGCCCTTACACAGTATTTTATCGATAAAGGTGTAAAGGGAGTTTACGTAAATGGTTCTTCAGGAGAATGCATCTATCAGGGGGTAGAAGAAAGAAAAATCATCATCGAAAATGTGATGGCAGTTGCAAAAGGAAAACTTACAGTAATCAACCATGTGGCATGCAACAATACAAAGGACAGCGTTGAACTTGCAAAACACTCAGAAAGTGTAGGCGTAGACGCAATCGCTTCTATTCCTCCGATTTATTTCAGACTTCCGGAATATTCAATCGCTGCATACTGGAATGCAATCAGCGAAGCTGCCCCGGATACAGACTTCGTAATCTACAATATCCCGCAGCTTGCAGGCACTGCACTGACGATGAGCCTGTTTGCGGAAATGATGAAAAATCCAAGAGTGATCGCAGTAAAGAATTCTTCCATGCCGACACAGGATATTCAGATGTTCAAAGCAGCAGGAAAAGCAGCAAAAGGAGAATTTGTTGTCTTTAACGGACCGGACGAACAGTTTGTTGCAGGACGTGCAATCGGCGCAGATGGAGGAATTGGCGGTACATATGGCGTCATGCCGGAACTCTTCCTGAAACTGAATGAGCTGATCATTTCAGGGGAAAGAGAAAAAGCGACGGAATTACAGTATGATATCAATGAAATCATTTATAAGATGTGCTCCAGCCATGCAAATATGTATGCAGTTGCAAAAGAAATGCTTCGTGTAAATGAAGGACTTGATATCGGAGGTGTGCGTCTCCCTCTGGAAAACCTTCAGGAAGCAGACAAAGCAATTGCAAAAGAAGCTGCTGAAATGGTTTGCGCAGCAAAAGAGAAATATTTATAAACACGATTCGAAGAGGGAGGTAGCATATGCAGGGTTTTACTGTGATTGATTTGGTTATTTTGATTCTTTACCTGGCAGCAGTATTGTTTGCAGGTCTTCATTTCGCCAAAAAAGAAATGAAAGGGAAGGAATACTTTAAAGGAGATGGAACGGTACCGTGGTGGGTAACATCCGTATCAATTTTTGCCACATTATTAAGTCCGATTTCATTTTTGTCTTTGGCCGGAAACTCTTATGCGGGGACATGGATCATGTGGTTTGCACAGCTTGGCATGCTGCTCGCAATTCCGGTAACGATCCGCTTTTTCCTGCCGATTTATAGCAAGCTGGATATCGATACAGCATATCACTATCTGGAACTTAGATTCAACAGTAAAGGTCTTCGTGTCCTTGGTGCGGTAATGTTTATCATTTATCAGGTAGGTCGTATGTCTATCATTATGTATCTTCCATGCATGGTATTATCCAGCCTCATGGGAATCAATGTAAATATTCTGATTATCATTATGGGTATTATCGCAATCATTTATTCCTACACAGGAGGATTAAAATCTGTTCTTTGGACAGACTTCATCCAGGGATCCGTACTTTTGATCGGGGTTACATGCGGCTTGATTTTCCTGTTATGCAACATTGACGGTGGACTTGGAGCTGTTTTCCACGAATTTACGGAAGGACACAAATTTCTTGCAGAAAATCAGCCGATTTTCGATGCGAATATTTTGAAAGACAGCGTATTTCTGTTAATTGTCGGTGCAGGATTCAACACGATGGGATCGTATGTATCCAGCCAGGATATTGTACAGAGATTTACAACAACGACAGATACAAAGAAACTGAACAAGATGATGCTTGCAAACGGAGGACTTTCTATTTTTATCGCAACAGTATTCTATCTCATCGGAACAGCTTTGTACGTATTTTATCAGGTACAGGGGAATCCGCTTCCGCCGGCAGCGCAGCAGGATCAGATTTTTGCATCCTGGATTGCGTTTGAACTTCCGGTTGGTGTGACAGGATTGCTTCTTGCAGCGATTTATGCGGCGGCACAGTCCACATTGTCAACGGGATTAAATTCTGTGGCTTCCAGCTGGACATTGGATATTCAGGAACGTTTGTCCAAAAAACAATTGAGCTTTGAAAAACAGACAAAGATTGGACAGTATGTATCGCTTATCGTCGGAATTTTCTCTATCGTTGTTGCCATAGTTCTGGCTAACGGAGGCGTGCAGTCCGCTTATGAGTGGTTCAATGGATTTATGGGACTTGTACTTGGTATTCTGATCGGAACTTTTATCCTTGGTGCATTTACAAAAGTAGCAAATACGTTTGGTGCAGTGCTTGCCTTTATTGCAGCTTCTGCAGTTATGATTTTTATCAAATATGGTGTGCCGGTTGTGGCTCCGGATGTGACGATTTCCATTTGGTCTTACTCCATCATCTCCATTATCGTATCGTTGGTAGTGGGGATTCCGGCAAGTATCATCTGGAGAAATATAAAAGGAGACAAGTCTCAGCCAGCTCCAAACACAACGATTTACAGCAAATAAGCGATTATCAAAACAGGGGGAACGGATATGGTATTCGGTAATATAAGAGATCTGAAAGATTATGGATTTCTGGAAGAAGATATATTAAAATGTTTTATATATGCAAAAGAACATGATCTTTTGGCATATGAAAAAGGAAGCCATGAAATTGATGGCGAGGATCTTTTTGTCAATATCGTAGAATATGAAACGACAGATCAGGAAAAGAGATTCTGGGAAGCGCATCGGTATTATCTGGATCTGCATTTGATGCTGGACGGAACGGAAAGGATTGATGTAAACTTTATAGATAATCTGGAACAAAAAGAGTTTGTGGAAAAAGATGATTTCCTTCCAATGGAAGGCGAAGCAAATGGATGTGTAGTTCTGGAAAAGGGAGACTTTCTGTTATGCTATCCGAAAGATGCGCATCGGACAGCAGTAAAGGTAGAAAATCCGGCTAAGATCAAAAAGGCAATTTTCAAAATTCGTCTGAAGTAATGCCATATGGCCAAGAAAGAAAAGGAGCATCGGAATGAAACAGTATATCTGCATTGATATCGGAGGGACTTCGATTAAGCACGGAGTGATCACAGAAAATGAGGAGTTCTGCGAGAGTAATGAAATGCTGACAGAAGCAATGAAAGATGGCGGACCTGGAATTCTGAAGAAAATTTTCCAGATTACAGAGGAGTATTTAAAAACATATGCGGTACAGGGAATCTGTGTTTCCACGGCGGGAATGGTGGACTGTGAGCAGGGAAAGATTCTTTATGCAGCGCCATTGATTCCGGATTATACAGGAACTGAAATCAAGAAAAGCATGGAAGAAAAGTTTGGTATCCCTTGCGAAGTGGAAAATGATGTCAATTGCGCAGGGCTTGCAGAGCATTATTCCGGGGCGGCCAGAGGCAGCAGCATCAGTGTCTGTCTTACCGTCGGAACCGGAATAGGAGGTGCAATCATTATAGACGGAAAGGTATTCCACGGGTTTTCGGGAAGTGGATGTGAGGTGGGATACATGCATCTTCCGGGCGGTGAGTTTCAGAACCTGGGGGCAAGCAGTGTCCTTGTCAGAAACACAGCTTTGTATAAAAATATCGATGCTTCAGCTATTGATGGAAAATACGTTTTTGAACATGCAAAAAAAGGGGATGAAGACTGTATCCGGGCGATTGACGAGATGGTGGACATTCTGGGGATGGGAATTGCAAACATTTGTTACGTAATCAACCCGGAGGTTGTGGTTCTTGGAGGCGGAATTATGGCACAGAAGGATTTTCTGGAAAGCCGTCTCAAACAGAGTCTGAAGAAATATCTGATTCCATCTGTTGCAGAGCATACGAGGCTTGCATTTGCGGAAAATCAAAATCAGGCTGGTATGCTGGGTGCATTTTACAATTTTAAGGGAAGACATTAGTCTTCCCTTTTGGCAGTTTAAAAATGTCAGGGAGGAAACTGAAATGGCAGAATACGAAAGAAATATTATACCTCATATTGAGGCGATCTATGACACGTTTACGACTTTGGAAAAAACGATAGCAGACTATTTTATTCACTATGACGGAAAGGCGGATCTCGTATCCAAAAATGTAGCAAAAAGACTGTTTGTTTCGGAAGCATCTCTTTCCAGATTCGCAAAAAAATGTGGATACACAGGATATCGGGAATTCCTCTTCAGTTATCAGCAGGGGCAGACAGCCGCCCCTCATTCCAGTGCCAGCGGTCATATCAAAAAGGTACTGAACAGCTATCAAGAGCTGCTGAACAAAAGCTATTCCCTGATGGATGAAGCTCAGATTGAGCGGATCGTCAAAATACTTTCCGAAAAGAAAAGGATCTATGTTTACGGGAAGGGAAGTTCAGGGCTGGCGGCAATGGAAATGAAACTGCGTTTTATGAGAATCGGAGAAAATATTGAGGCCATTACCGATGAACATATTATGAAAATGAATTCTGCCCTTCTGGATGAGGAATGCGTTGTAATTGGAATCAGTGTCAGCGGAAAAACCGAAGCAGTCATCGAATCTTTAAAGATAGCCAGAAACTGCGGAGCGAAAGTCGTTTTGATGACGGCTTATACAAGAAGAAAATTTCTGGAATTCTGTGATGAGGTAATGCTCTTTGCGTTGAAAGAAAATCTGGAACAGGGGAAGGCGATTTCGCCACAGTTTCCAATTTTAATCATGGTAGATATGCTGTACTCCCGAATGATTCAGATGGATGAATACAGAAGGGAAACGCTTCACGAGTATACATTAGAGGCCCTGGATGAAAGATAATTTCTGCACAAAATATCCATTGTAAAATTATTCGACAATTTTGTAAAAAAAATTTAAAATCTATTGAAATTCGAGAAAAACAGGAGTATACTAACGATAGTTAAAAATTTATCAATGGAAGAAAAGGAGAGACAAGCAATGAGCAGATTTTGTTTACCAAGAGATATTTATCATGGCAAGGGCTGTTTGGAAGAGCTGAAAAACCTGAAAGGAAAGAAAGCCATCCTGGTAGTCGGAGGCGGTTCCATGAAACGTCAGGGATTCCTCGACAGAGCAGTGGATTACCTGAAAGAGGCAGGCATGGAAGTACAGCTCTTTGAAGGAGTTGAGCCGGACCCGTCCGTTGAAACAGTTATGAAAGGCGCAGAAGCCATGAGAGCATTCGAGCCTGACTGGATCGTTGCTATGGGCGGCGGATCACCGATCGATGCTGCAAAAGCAATGTGGGCATTCTATGAATATCCGGATACGACATTCGAAGATCTGTGCACACCGTTCAACTTCCCGGAATTAAGACAGAAAGCGAAATTTGCAGCAATTCCATCTACATCCGGTACAGCTACAGAGGTTACTGCGTTCTCCGTTATCACAAACTATCAGACAGGAGTAAAATATCCGCTTGCTGACTTCAACATCACACCGGATATCGCTATTGTAGACCCGGATCTTGTTGCAGGACTTCCAGTAAAACAGGTTGCCTACACAGGAATGGACGCTCTTACCCATGCAATCGAAGCTTATGTTTCCACACTGAACGGACCATTTACAGATCCGCTTGCACTGCAGGCAATCGAGATGGTACTGGATTATCTGCCGGCATCCTATCATTGTGATATGGACGCAAGAGAGCAGATGCACTACGCACAGTGCCTGGCCGGAATGGCATTCTCCAACGCACTGCTTGGTATTGTACACTCCATGGCTCATAAGACAGGAGCTGCATTCTCCACAGGACATATTCCGCACGGATGCGCAAATGCAATTTATCTTCCATATGTTATCAAATACAATGCAAAAGATCCTGTAGCAGCAAAACGCTACGCAGAGATCGCACGCAGAATGGGACTTCCGGGAACATCTGAAAAAGCATTAATCAACAGCCTTGTTGCAAAGATTGATGCATTCAATGTAGAACTTGGAATTCCGAAAACATTAAAAGAATTCGGAATCAACGAAGATGAATTCAAAGAAAAACTTTCCAATATCGCAGAACTTGCAGTCGGCGATGCATGTACAGGATCCAACCCGAGAAGCATCACACCTGCAGAGATGGAAAAACTTCTCACATGTACATATTACGGAACAGAAGTGGACTTCTAAATACCGTATGGCCGCCGCTTTTTCGAAAGCGGCGGTTTCCTTTTAGCGAAATTGTGAATTCTTTATCGAAAAAATCAATTTCCCTGTAAGAATTTACTTGATATTTTATGAACAATATCTTATGATAATTAAAGTATAACAATTAGGAGGCATGGGAGATGTACAAAATTTTAAAAGCAAAAGACCTTGCAGAAAATATTTTTCTCATGGATGTTGAAGCTCCTCGTGTTGCGCGTCACTGCGAGCCGGGGCAGTTTGTTATTGTAAAAATGGACGAAAAAGGTGAGAGAATCCCGCTTACAATTTGTGACTACGATAGGGAAAAGGGAACGATCACGATTGTAGTGCAGGTGGTTGGAGCATCCACTAAGAGAATGGCAGAGTATAAAGAAGGAGAATATTTCCGTGATTTCACAGGACCGCTTGGACGTCCGTCCGAGTTCATTTCTGAAGATCCGGAGACATTAAAGAATAAAAAAATCCTGTTCGTAGCAGGAGGCCTTGGAACTGCTCCTGTATACCCGCAGGTAAAATGGCTGCATGAGCACGGCGTTGACGCAGATGTCATCATCGGTGCAAAGACAAAAGATCTCGTAATCATGGAAGAAGAGATGAAGGCAGTAGCAGGTAATGTCTATGTCTGCACAGACGATGGAAGCTACGGACATGCCGGCATGGTTACATCCATGGTAGAGAAGCTTGTAAAAGAGGAAGGAAAGCATTATGACGTCTGTGTTGCAATCGGACCGATGATCATGATGAAATTCACATGCCTCATGACAAAGGATCTGGGAATCCCAACGATCGTCAGCATGAACCCGATCATGGTTGACGGTACTGGAATGTGCGGTGCATGCCGTCTGCACGTAGGCGACGAAGTGAAGTTCGCATGCGTAGACGGTCCGGAATTTGATGGTCATCTTGTAGACTTTGACGAAGCGATGAAGAGACAGCAGATGTACAGAACAGAAGAAGGAAGAGCAATGCTGAGACTGCAGGAAGGCAATACACATCACGGCGGATGTGGAAATTGTGGAGGTGACAATTAAAATGGGAGACGTATTAAAGAAAGTACCGGTCCGTGAACAGGATCCAAAGGTGAGAGCTACAAACTTTGAAGAAGTATGTTTAGGATATAATGCAGAAGAAGCCATGGAAGAAGCTTCCCGCTGCATCAACTGCAAAAATGCGAAATGTATTCAGGGATGCCCGGTAGCAATCAATATCCCGGCATTCATCAAAGAAGTAAAAGAAGGCGATTTTGAGGGCGCATATAAGACAATCGGTCTTTCATCGGCACTTCCGGCTATCTGCGGACGTGTATGTCCTCAGGAGACACAGTGCGAAGGAAAATGTATCCGCGGTATCAAAGGCGAGCCGGTTTCCATCGGTAAACTGGAGAGATTTGTTGCGGACTACGCTCTGGAACATGACATCAAACCGGTTGGAGCAGAAGTGAAAAACGGACACAAAGTTGCCGTAATCGGTTCCGGCCCGGCCGGCCTGACATGCGCAGGCGACCTTGCTAAGATGGGATACGATGTGACTGTATTCGAAGCACTCCATGAACTGGGCGGTGTACTTGTATACGGTATTCCGGAATTCCGTCTTCCAAAACAGAAAGTTGTTGCAAAAGAGATCGAGAAAGTAAAAGAACTCGGTGTTAAATTTGAAACAAACGTTGTAATCGGTAAATCCACAACGATTGATATGCTGATCGAAGAAGAAGGATTTGAGGCCGTATTTATCGGGTCCGGTGCAGGACTTCCGAAATTTATGGGTATTCCGGGTGAGACAGCAAACGGTGTCTTCTCCGCAAATGAGTACCTGACAAGAAGCAACCTGATGAAAGCTTTCGATGACAGCTACGATACTCCGATTGTTGCAGGAAAGAAAGTAGCCGTAATCGGTGGTGGAAACGTTGCAATGGATGCAGCGAGAACAGCACTTCGTCTTGGAGCAGAAGTACACATTGTGTACAGAAGAAGTGAAGAAGAGCTTCCAGCCCGTGTGGAAGAAGTTCATCATGCAAAAGAAGAAGGAGTCATCTTTGACCTTCTGACAAACCCGACTGAAATCGTGACAGAAGACGGATGGGTAAAAGGTATGAAGTGTGTAAGAATGGAACTCGGTGAGCCGGACGCATCCGGAAGAAGACGCCCGGTTGTCATTGAAGGATCTGAATTTGAGATGGATGTTGATACTGTCATCATGTCTCTTGGAACTTCCCCGAACCCGCTGATTTCTTCTACAACAGAAGGCCTGGAAGTCAACAAGTGGCAGTGCATCGTTGCAGACGAAGAGTTCGGTAAGACATCTAAAGAAGGTGTTTATGCCGGTGGAGATGCTGTAACAGGTGCGGCAACGGTTATCCTTGCCATGGGTGCAGGAAAAGCCGGAGCAAAAGGTATCCACGAATACTTAAAAGACAAATAAAACCGACAGAAATAGAGAAGCGAAGATAGCAATGGGGCTGTAGATATGAATCTGCGGTCCCATTTTATCTTCTGCGTGGAAAACAGGAGGAAACGAGATGCTGACACAATTTAACCATTATCTTCCGGTCAATCTGATTTTTGGTGCCGGAAAGACAGAAGAGCTGGGAAAGGAGACTGCAAAATACGGGCGCAAGGCAATGATTGTTACAGGACAGAACAGTACAAAGCGAACCGGGCTTCTGGACCGGGCAAAGGCGCTTCTGGAAAAAGAGGGCCTGGAAGTCGTGATCTTTGACAAGGCGGAGCCAAATCCCCTTGCCTCTACAGCCATGAAGGGTGCAGCTGTTGCGAAAGAAGAAGGTTGTGATGTGATCGTCGGCCTGGGAGGCGGAAGCATTATGGACTGCAGTAAGGCAGTGGCATTTGCCGCCTGCAATGAAGGAAATATTTTTGACTATATTTACGGGATAAAAAAAGGAGAGAAAGCCCTTCCGCTGATTCTTGTTCCGACGACATGCGGAACCGGAAGCGAAGGAAACTGCTTTGCGGTTCTGACAGAGGATGAGACAAAAGACAAGAAGTCTCTTCGGGATAACGCGGTTATTGCAAAGGCATCCATCATTGATCCGGAACTGATGACGACAATGCCGGCTTCTGTTCTGGCATCCGTTGGCTTTGATGCACTCTGCCATTGTATGGAAGCTTATCTGAGCAAGATCTGTGACCCGATCACGGAAATTACTGCACTGGAAGGTATCCGACTGATCGGGAATAACCTGCTGACAATTTACGAGGAGAAAAAGCAGGGGATGACAGAACCGTCCAAAATGAATATGGATGCATGGAGCGCGGTTTCTCTTGCAAGTACCTATGGAGGCATGGTGATTCATCAGGCAGGAGTAACAGCACCGCATGGCCTGGAACATCCGGCAAGCGGTATGCGCAATATCACCCATGGAAGAGGACTTGCTGCTCTGACTCCTGTCATTTACCGCAGGACAATCGATGCGGCGCCGGAGAAATTTGCAGTGATTTCCAAATGCCTGGGAGGAACAAACGAGAATGACTGTGTGAGTGTGATTGAACATCTTCTGGATTGCCTCGATCTTCGCACGACCCTTTCCAGAGAAGGAGTGCTTGCGGAAGACGTGGAATGGATGACTAAAAATGCATTTAAAGTTTCCGCAGCCAGCATTCAGAATCATCCGAAAGTATTTACCGAGGAAGAGGTACGCCGGATTTATCTGGAGGCACTGTAGCAGGAAAAACAGAATGAGATGTAAAAGGAGACACGAAAGCTTGGAGGACAGCTGCAAACTTCCGTGTCTTTTTTGTTACTCTGCAAAGGACCGGAAGTTTCGGCCTTTTTTCTTGGAAAGAGAAAGAAAATAGGGTATAATAATAAGATACATATAATACAAGAGGTGGCTTGAATGATGGAAGAAAAAAAGATGATGATCGTCGGTATTGGAGGCGTAGGCGGATACCTCGCCGGGATGACCGGACAGAAATATAGTAACCTGACACTGATTGCAAGAGGAAAACGTGGAGAGGCTCTCAGAGAGCATGGAGTAGTGCTTCACAGTGATTATAACGGGGAAATGGTAACCAGAGCCGCAGCCGTCCTGGAGAGCGCGTCAGAAGCAGGAGCGGTACAGGATCTGATTTTTCTCTGTGTCAAGACCTATGCGCTGGAGGAAGTATGCAGCACTCTTGCTTCCTGTGTGGATGAACATACGATCATTGTGCCTGTGATGAACGGCGCGGACACCGCACAGAGGGTGCGGGAGTATCTGGGAAAAGGACTGGTCGTAGATTCCGTAATCTACACGACTGCCGCCGCAAATAAAGATTATTCCATCACACAGCTTGGACAATATACAAAAATTATCCTTGGAGCGTCTGATCCGCAGGAGAAGGAAGCAGCGCAGGAGGTTTTCAGAGTTCTCCGGACGGCAGGAATCGACTGCGAAGTATATGAGGATGTCAGACAGGCGGTGTGGGAGAAGTATATTTTTAATTGTGCTTACAACGTCATTACGGCGTATTATCTGGAAACTGTGGAGAATATCCGTGACCACGAAGACAGAAGAAGAGAATTTCATACATTACTTGAGGAGGCACTGGCTGTGGCAGAAGCAGCCGGAGTCCACATCAGGGAACATTATATTGATGAAGAATATACGAGATTTCTGGGGCTGAATGAAGGATCTACCAGTTCCCTGAAGCGGGATGTGGAAGCGGGGCGCCCATCCGAATTTGAGACATTCGGAGGATACCTGATTAAGACGGCAAAAGAGCTTGGAGTGCCGGTTCCGCTTTCAGAACAGTTTTATGATGGTTTAAAAGAAAAAATAAAAGGGAAGGCAGACTAGAGACTGAAATTAGTAAATGGGGTAGGAAACGTGACAGCAAAGAAGGAAACAACATTGGAAAGCATGAACTTTTTAGATGAAATCATAGAAAAACTGACAAAGAAAATTGCACAGATGGACGAGGAGATTACAGCCGGGCAGAAAGACATCGAGAGCATGCATGAATATTACTGGGAAAATTATACAGAGATGGACCAGTATGGCTACGAAGATTATGATAATCAGCAGGCTCTTCTTCAGCGTGTCAATGCGAATCAGGATTCTCTGCGTCTGAAGGCGAGATACGAAAAAATGTTGGATTCTCCTTTTTTCGGCAGAGTGGATTTCTGCTATGACGGAGACGACGAGCCGGAAGTATTTTACATCGGAATCGGGAATTTTGCAGAAGAAGCAGGAAAAGTTCCGTTGATTTATGATTGGAGAGCTCCGGTAAGCGGCCTGTTTTATGATTATGATAAAGGACCGGCCTTTTACGAAGCACCGGCAGGAAAGCTGGAGGGAGAAATCACATCCAAGTGGCAGTATAAGATCCGAAGAGGAAAACTGGTCTATGGATTTGAAAGCGATGTCAAAATCGATGATGAGATTCTAAAGCAGGAGCTTGGAACAAACAGCGATGTACAGCTGAAAAATATTGTCCGGACGATTCAGAAAGAGCAGAATGCGATTATCCGGAATACCAACGATAAGATCCTGGTGATTCAGGGAGCAGCCGGCAGCGGGAAAACGTCGGTGGCTCTCCACCGGATCGCCTATCTTTTATACCATGACCGGAAGCACCTGAAATCGTCAAGTATACTGGTGCTTTCACCGAACAGTGTATTTTCCGATTACATTTCCCATATCCTTCCGGAACTCGGAGAAGAGAATATCCGGGAAATGAGTCTGGATCTGTTTGCGTACCGGGAGCTGAAAAAGATTGTTCCGGACTGTGAAGACCGGTATCATCAGATCGAGCACCGGCTTGCAGGAATGGATGAAGCAGACTGGAAACGCTGTCAGTGGAAGCAGTCCAGAGACTGTATTGGAGCGATGGAAGGATTTCTGGCACAGCTGGAAGAATGGCTTGTCAATCTGAAGGGTGTTCATTTCCGTGGTCTGGAAAAGACAGAGGAAGAGATGATCCGTCTCTTTTATTTCAAATTCCAGGAAGTTCCTGTCCTTGCGAGGATGGGAGCAATCATGGAATATTTTGTAGATGAATACGAAACCAGATACAGTACGGAACTGTCGGAAGAAGAGGTGGAGAAGCTGCGGACGAAGTTTAATGCCATGTATACGACAGTGGATGTCTATAAGATCTATAACTGGTTTCTGGAAGAACAGGGACTTCCTCTGCTTCCGGATGTCCCGTATGACAGAAGATATCTTTCTTATGAGGATGTCTATCCGATGCTGTATTTAAAATACCGACTTGAAGGGGCCGGAAGACAGGACCAGATCCGGCATCTGGTAGTGGATGAAATGCAGGACTATTCCTACCTGCAGTATACGATTCTCTCCCTTCTATTTTCCTGTCCGATGACGATTTTGGGAGACCGGGCGCAGACGATGGAGGAAGAGCAAAATGATGTGACACAATTTCTTCCGCAGATCCTGGGAAAACACTTCAGAAAGATCGAGATGAACAAAAGCTACCGCAATACCGTGGAGATTGCCAGATATGCAG
This sequence comes from Pseudoflavonifractor sp. BSD2780061688st1 E11, assembly GCF_005844125.1. Classification (NCBI taxonomy): domain Bacteria; kingdom Bacillati; phylum Bacillota; class Clostridia; order Eubacteriales; family Oscillospiraceae; genus Pseudoflavonifractor; species Pseudoflavonifractor sp. BSD2780061688st1 E11. The sequence continues at coordinate 6,679 of NZ_SPHM01000025.1, read as the reverse complement.
AAACACTCGGCGGCATCAAAGAGACAGATCTTCTGGACCGGCATGGAAAGGCGGTGGAAGAAGCAGAGTTCTCATCCGGGGAAGAACGTACCTCTCAGATTTTGAAACAGGTAAAAACCGGACCGGACGGCTATGAGACAGCGGCGGTGCTTACCATGACAGAACAGGAAGCAAAAGAGATTTATGAGAACATCCGGGAAAAGACAGATCAGGTTCATTATATTGACCGGGACAGCTCCAGATTCGGACGCGGTCTGACGGTTACAACGTTTTACATGGCCAAAGGTCTGGAATTTGACCAGGTATTTACTGCGGCTTGTAAGGAGCAGACGGGCCTGACCAGACAGGCAGAGTACATCTGCGCTACGAGAGCACTGCATGAGCTTTACGTGTACAGAGTCTGATTCCGGACGGAGGAAAAAGGAATGGGGAAAACACAACAGAAAAAACGATTATTGTATATTGATATTTTAAATATACTTGCATGTCTGTGCGTGATTTTTATGCATTGCAACGGGATTGCGCACCAGTATTCCGATACAGCCGCATGGAGACAGAGCATGGTGATTGAAACGATTGCATACTGGGCGGTTCCGGTCTATTTTATGATATCCGGAGCGACGCTTCTGGACTACCGGGATAAATATCTGACCAGAGTCTTCTTCAAAAAGAGGTTTTTGAAGACAGGGATTCCATTTGCCGCATGGACGCTGATCAGTCTGGCATACAAAATCCAGTTTCAACAGATGGAATTCGAGCCGGGTTTGTCCAGTATCGTCAGCCTGTTTACCAATACAACAGCCGAGAATGTGTACTGGTTTTTCATTCCGCTGTTTATGGTTTACCTTTCCATGCCGGTACTGTCGCTTTTGAAAGATTACAAGCATATTCTGCTTTATATGGCGGGGTTGGCGTTTTTGGTTTATTCTGTTTACCCGGTCTGCTGTATTGTGTTTCAGATCCCGATGAACGGATCAATACAGATCCCTGTGGCAGGCGGATATATTCTGTATGTCATTCTAGGGTATCTGCTTGCAACGACTGACATGACACGAAAGACAAGAATTCTTTTCTATATCCTTGGCCTTGCAGGGGCAGGAATCCGGTTTGGAAGTACGATTCTTGGATCATCAGAAAGCGCCGGACTGGATCAGACTTTCTGGGGATACATGAAATTTCCGGCGGTCTTTCTGGCAGTCGGAGTCTTTGTGGCAGCGAAGTACGGACCATGGGACAAGCTGGAAAATACTCCGAAGATCCGCCGGATTGTCACCACTCTTGCTGGAACCGGATTTGGTGTCTATCTGATGCATATGATCGTTTTCCGTATCCTCCAGGATGCGACGGGCCTCAGCATGGAGTCCGGGTGGTGGCGGCTTGTTATGCCGTTTGTGATCTATGGAATCTGTGTGGTACTGGTACTGATTTTGAAAAAGATTCCGGTATTGAAATACATCGTTCCGTAAATGGAGCATTGGAGTAAAAGAGAAAAAGGAGAACAAGGTGAAAATAACACTGATTACTGTAGGAAAAATCAAAGAGAAATATCTGAAAGATGCCATCGCAGAATACAGTAAGCGGCTTTCGCGATACTGCAAGCTGGAGATTGTTGAAGTGGCCGACGAGAAGACACCGGATCAGGCCAGTGAAGCGGTGGAAGAAAGCATCCGTGATAAAGAAGGGGAGCGGATCTTAAAGTACATTCGGGACGATATGTATGTGATTACGCTGGAAATCGCAGGGAAAATGCTGACATCGGAAGAATTTGCAAAAAAGATCGAACAGCTCGGGATACAGGGAACCAGCAGCATCGCCTTTGTGATCGGAGGCTCTATCGGACTGGGAAAAGACGTTCTGAGACGCTCAGACTATGCATTAAGTTTTTCAAAGATGACATTCCCGCATCAGCTCATGCGGGTGGTACTGCTGGAACAGATATACAGAGGATACCGGATTATCAATGGAGAGCCATATCACAAATAAGTGCGGTTTTCGCACTTGGGTGTGATATGGTGGGAAGTAATAAGGCATGTAAAGTATTCGGAAAAGGAGTGGACAGAGGTTGTTCTGCTCCTTTTTTGCATATGTAAGAAAGAAAATGACAGGGAAATAAACGAATGGTATAATGAAGAAAAGATTAGGCGGCAGATTGGAATTTATGAGCAAGAAGTCCTGATTGACCAGGTTGAAGAAATATTGAGGTGTTTCAAAATGAGAAAAATCAAAATAATTTTGTGTATATCATCCTTAATTGCAATCATATTATCAAGCTGTGGAAAGCAAGGGCCGAACATTGACCTGGCGAGTATTGACATATCCGATATCGATAGCGTTGAACATACAGGAACTACAGGCGGACAGAATGGTGGATATTCATACTCTTTTTCAGAAAGCGAAAGCAACGGATTTATTAAGCTGCTGAATAAAGTGGAACTCGGGAATGTTGTGAATGAAAGAGACGCATTGTCAAACGGATCAGTTTCTTATTATACCCTCTATTATACGGACGGAGAAACACTGACGATTAGTCCGGGACATTATTTTAAGATTGGAGACACTTATTACGAATTCAAGAATTATGATGAATTGTGGGACAAGTTTGTAGAATTTAACAGCATACATTAAAATAATGTGGGTTCTACACTACCGCAGTGGAAAATCAATACAAGAAATAGAAGAAGCAGAAAAATTACTCGGTATAAAATTTTCTAAACAATATCGAGATTTTAATGAGAAATATGGGTATCTGTCTTTTTTCGGTAATGAAATTGGGGGATAGATACGAATAATTTGAGTGGGCTGGAAAGAAATTTGAAAAGGAAGGACAAATTTATGAAACATTGTGGAACGAAAAGGTTAGAGACAAATAGATTGATTTTAAGAAGGTATGCGAATGAAGATGCTGCAGCGATGTATAAAAACTGGGCGTCAGATAAAGAGGTTACAAAATTTCTGATGTGGCCGGCTCATCCGAATCAAGAAGTAAGCCAAAGTGTAATAGAAGATTGGGTAAATCAATATTCTCATGAAAATTATTATCATTGGGCTATTGTTTTGAAAGAAAATGGAGATGAGCCGAGAAATCCAAATTCGGGGAAAGTGATGAAAAAATGTGGGATGAAATATGAGGGGACTTTACGTAGTGCTGATTGGAATAATCAAGGCATTTGTGATGCCTGCTATTATGCATTGTTAAAATTAGAACGCTAGCTTTATATACTCGCCGGAAGATGTAAAAAGCTTAAAATCTATAAGAAACGATAAATTAGAATTTGTGAAGGAGATATCCTTATGAGAGAATTAGGTTCAGAAGCTGAAAAAATTATGATGGAACGTTTTGGAAAAGATACAGTAATTGCATTAGCAACGGTGGAACATGGAGTACCGTATGTGCGGAAAGTAAATGCTTATTATGAGGATGGTTCATTTTATATTATTACATATGCGCTTTCTAACAAAATAAAGCAAATAGAAAAAAATCCAAATGTTGCAATAGCGGGGGACTGGTTTACGGCACACGGAAAGGGTAACAATTTAGGGTATTTTGGAAAAGAAGAAAATCGTATAATTGCCGAGAAACTGAAAAGCGTTTTTACCGAATGGATTGATAATGGGCATAACAATTTTGATGATGAAAACACTATAATTTTATGTGTGGAATTAACGGATGGAGTGTTGCTTTCACATGGAATAAGATATGAGTTTTAACCTTCAAATTCACGAATTGAAAGCTGGAGGAGGAAAATCAATGGACAGTTTAATTAAATTTCTGAAGAATAAAATTACTGATAAAATACCACTGGAAGAAATTGTAGATGTATTTGAGCAGATGTGCAGTATACCGCTTGAAGAAGATATGATTTTATTTGAAACAGGAACATTTATTACTTCTGCGTCCGAGCCAGTGTTTGAAATTTCGCTAGTTAGGCAATTTCCAAATGGTGAGGAAGAATTTTATCAAATCCATGTAGACATTTTATATAAGCCTACCAGTGAAAATAAAATATTTAGTGAAGCAACATGGGATGAAGATTTAAGTGAAAATATATTTGACTACATTAGAAGATCAGAAGTTTTTGCCTACGCAAAAAATAACGAATACATCAAAGTAGAAATATATTTGGATGAAACTTAAATTGCCAACTTCCAATTTATAGCAGGGGAAATAATATGGTATTACAGAATGATATATGTAAGGTAAATATCTCCATAGATACAACATACACTGTTGAATCAACGGACAATAAACCATATGATTTGGTGATAAATCCAAGGCACTTAAGACACAATGATATGTATAAGACTTTCTCTATACAAATAGATTTGTTCAGCAAAACAATCAGCATTGCATTGATAGGTGATTTTTATAGCTATGACAAAGATTGTGCAGTGCTTGAGGATGAAATTTTAACCATCTTACAAAATAATGCTATTGTTCAGTTGAATATAAATGATGGTACTATGATATATTTCAAAGAATTTGATTGCTTTGGCTGCAATTACGGAATATACAGGGTACAGAACGGTTATATCATTTATGGGGAAATAGAAATAATCATGTTAGACTTTAATTTCAATAAGAAATGGTCTTTTTCGGGTAAAGATACATTTGTATTTATGTCAGAGAAAAAGGCATTTGAGTTATGTGAGAATTCTATTAAGCTACATGATTTTGAAGGAAATTTTTATGAAATTGATTTTTCAGGAAAGCTAAAAAGTGAAGGATAACATATAGATAAATCCTGAATTGTTGAACGGAAAATTGCATTTTAGCAGAGGAGATGCATATGGGAGCATGGGTTGATTTTTCGAACCGAATAGAAATAGGGAATCGGTCATGGAGCAATGGGGCAATGCAGATATACGGATACGAAGAACTGACGGAGGAGTTCGTCAGAAATATTATCGCATCGCCTGGAATCAGGCATATCCAGATTACGGAAAATCTTCCGGAAAATGCATATAAAATGATTGACAGGATTTTGGAAGAGCGGGAAGATATGTATTTTCGTATTTACAGCATGGGAGAAAAAGAGCCTGTAGATCTGAACTGCCTGTGTGAAATGGAACATCTGAAGAACCTTCAGTTGGATGGATATCTGCGTGAGCGGCAGGAGATGTTTGATTTTCATATTCTCAGTAAGCTGAAGGGGCTGCGGGGACTGGGGCTGAACCTGTATGAATTAAGAGATTATAGTTTTCTAAGGGAGCTGTCCCCTTGTCTCGAGAGCCTCAGCGTTTCGGCGGAGACGTCAGGGAAAAGCATTGACTTTGACTGCGAATGGCTGCTGGATTACCCGCACCTGTCAAAACTTTATCTTGGAAAAAAAGCAAAAAAGAATATTCAGAAAATCGGTCTGATCCCGAAACTGACATCCCTTACACTTCAGGGGATCAAGGTGAAGGACTATGAATTCCTGAGAGACAGCTCCTGCCTTTCTGAACTTTCTATCCGCTGGAACGGGATGAACGACCTGAGTTCGCTGAGCGGGTTTGAACAGCTGCGGAAACTGGAACTTTGGCGGATAATGAAACTGGAGGATATTTCTTTTATCAGTACATTGACCGGTCTGCAGATACTGAAGCTGATTGACCTGAAGTGGATAAAGAGTCTGCCAGATCTTTCCGGGCTGAAGGACTTGAAAGAGATCGGCATAGATAATGTTCCGCTGGATATGGAGGGGATTCCGGATGAAATTCGGAAGTTGATCCGTCCGACATGGTTATGACAAACCTATACTTCACATTTTAAGGATCATCAAACTTTAAGAGGGTTCTTCCGTAGGGTTGGCAAAAAAAGAATAATTAAAGTATGTAGGCGCAGTGGTTCTCACTGCGCCTGTTGTGATGTGATTAACTTTTTTTCCTGTAGTGAATACAAGGTTACCGTTAAAATAAAGAAGAATTATTCAGAAAAATAGAAATATTTTTCGGTGTCGCGCGTCTATATTATAAAGGGCGAAAATAGAAAAGATAATTATGAACAAAAAAGGATCATAATCGTTCTTTTTATTTGGAAAATAATGGCAGAATTGCAAAAAAGTCATAATATTAAGAAGTATAAAGTTAAATAATTGACAAAATAGACAGTTATAGGTATGATGAATATAACATATCAAATAAAAGAGAGGCGGGAATTCCAATGGGAAAGGAAGTAATCGGAAAAAGTTAATCGGAATTCTTTTCAAAGGAAGGAGAGAAAAAGACGAAAAAATGGTTGCAGTTGTTGCGGTAATAATTAACAGAAACGGTACATAGAGTGAGACTAAAGAGTTGTCTCCAAGATAGGCAACTCTTTAAGAATAAGCAGGTGATTTTATGAAGATAAAAAAATATGTATGTATTGTATTAATTCCAATATTATTGAGCCTGCCATGTAGCGGTTGTAAAGACCAACAAAAAGCTAATAAATATACACTAACAATTTTAACAGAACAGGAGTTTGAAAGTCAGATAAAAATAGCCCGAAATTATTTAGCAGAGCAATCAACTAATGTGGATATACAAATTAAAACACTATCTACAAATCCTAGTACAAGAGAAATTGAAATTCAAAAATTAATAACACAGATCATGGCCGGAAAGGGGTATGATATTTATCTACTAAAACTTCCCACACCAATACGGTGTGTTGAACCTTGAAAATTCAATATTTCAGCCAATAAAAAAGGCATAAACC